>CAZCGV010000024.1:9623-13086 GCA_964498515.1 uncultured Methanosarcinales archaeon | reverse complement strand
TGAACGAACTACTAAAATCAAAAATACACACAATTCGTGGAAAACAAGTAATGTTGGATTCAGATCTAGCTAAATTATATGGTATTGAAACTGGAGCATTAAATAGAGCAGTAAAACGTAATATTGAAAGATTTCCACAAGATTTTATGTTCCAACTAACGGAAGCAGAATCTCAAAAATTTAACTCGCGAAATAACTTGTTGAAAAATGAAACTAACTTGAAATGCCAAATTGGCACATCAAGGTGGGGTGGTAAAAGATTCTTATCACACGTATTTACAGAACAAGGTGTTGCAATGCTCTCCGGAATATTAAGAAGTGAGACTGCAATAAAAGTAAATATTCAAATTATGCGAGCTTTTATCGAAATGAGGCATTTCTTACAATCAAATTCAGAAATATTTCAACGACTTCAAACAACTGAACAAAAACTTTTAACACACGACAACCAAATAGACCAAATATTTAATCTAATCCAAGAAAAAGATATAAAACCCAATAAAGGCATCTTTTTCGACGGGCAAGTCTTTGAGGCCTACAAATTTATAAACGATTTAATCAAATCAGCAAAACAAGAAATAATTCTTATAGACAACTTCGTAGATGAAACAACTTTAACCATTTTCTCTAAAACAAATGTAAACGTAATTATTTACACAAAAGAAATAACCAACCAATTAAAATTAGATTTGGCCAAATACAATCAACAATACAATAACATTAAAATAGTTCAATTCAACAAATCACATGATCGATTTTTAATCATAGACAAAGAAATTTACCATATCGGAGCATCACTGAAAGACCTAGGTAAGAAATGGTTCGCTTTTAGTAAATTTGAAGACGTAAACATTTTAGATAAACTTATTTAATATATTATTTCAAGAAACCTTTTTTAGTAATGAAAATCATAATATTTACAATCAAATTGTTCATTGTTACATAGTTTTCTCCAATTTTTTCTTTTTCTAATACTGAATCTACTAATTGGAAATACATATATTTATATAAAAGTACTAATTGCTAATTAGTATGATATCCAAAGAACTTTTAAGACAAGTCGTAACAAGACAAAAAGAAGAGATATTAAAACCGAAACAAACAATAAAAAGAACTGTTTTGGAAGATATTTTAAAATGGATAAAAGATGATAGAGTACTAATTTTAACAGGCATAAGAAGATGCGGAAAATCAACCATATTGAAACAATTGATGGAAGAAACAAAAAAATGGTCGTATTTAAATTTTGAAGATGAGCGATTAATTGATTTTAAAGCACAAGATTTTGAATTATTGAATGAAGTTTTAATTGAAGTTTATGGAACAACAAACATATATTTATTTGATGAAATACAAAATGTTGAAAAATTTGAAACATTTGTAAGGCGATTACAAGATCAAGGAAAAAAAATAATAATTACTGGTTCTAATGCATCGTTATTAAGTAAAGAATTTGGAACAAGATTAACGGGAAGATATAAACTATTTGAAATATATCCTTTTTCCTTTCCAGAATTTCTTTCATTTAAACAAATTAAATTTGAAAAGCAGGATAAATACAATATAAATAAAAAAGTTTCATTATTAAAATTATTTGAAGAATATATGGAAATAGGAGGTTTACCCGAGTATATAAAAAATAATGATAAAGAATACGTGCGAACTATATTTGAGAATATATTGTATAAAGATATTATAACGAGATATTCTTTAAAAAAAGAAAAAATACTGAAAGAATTAGTAAATATTCTTGCAACAAATGCAACTTTGCCCCTTACATACAATTCTTTAAAAAATACTTTAAAATTATCTAATGCAATAACTATAAAAGAATATATATCTTATTTAAATAATTCATATTTATTTTTTGAACTTTTAAAATTTTCTAACTCCATTAAAGAACAGCTAAATTCCCCGAGAAAATTATTTTTAATTGATTCAGTATTTAATAAAATATGTGGTTTAACATTTACACCAAATAAAGGAAGAACTATAGAAAATATTGTTTTTATTGAATTAAAAAGAAGAAATCACGAGATATTTTATTATCAAAATAAATATGAATGTGATTTTATAACTAAAGAAGGCAATAAAATAAATTCCGCAATTCAAGTATGTTATGAATTAACCGAACAAAACAAAGAAAGAGAAATAAATGGACTCATTGAGGCAATGACTCAATTTGAATTAAAGGAAGGACTAATTTTAACTTTCGAACAAACTGAAGAAATAAACATTGAAAAAAAATCCATAAAAATTATGCCCGTAATGAATTGGTTGTTAGAACATCAATAAAATACGTACCACTAACCCACTAGACAACCTCGCATAAACGTTATAAAGAAATAATTGGTTATTTTTAATACATATATATAATTTTACAAAATTATAACCCAAACATTTATATATTGGTGCATCCTTTATTTCGAATATAACTCGAAAATGGTGATACAATGACAAAACTATCCGACAGAGCAATAACAGTCATCTCAGATCTTGAATTTCAAGAAAAATATTATTTTACGAAAGAAGACATTAGAAAACACTTTACTAGTGATAAACAACTTTATGATTTTATTTATAATCAAAGAAAAAATAAAAGAATAATCAAACTAAATAAAATCAAATATTTTCTTGTACCTATAAAAGCAAGATATCGTGTTTGGACGGATCACCCCATTATTGTTGCAGATGAAATTATGAATGGTAAAGATTACTACATTGGTGGATGGTATGCTCTAAATTATTGGAAACTTACAGATCAAGTTGCTATGCAAATAGACATATATTCACCAAACAAATTTGGTAAAACCAAAATATTGAATAAACGATATGTTTTTCATAAAATTAGAAAAGAAGCTCTTAATAAAGCTACAAAACGAAAAATTAATGGACATGATTTTTTTATTATTAAAAAATTAGAGGCAAAAAAATGGATTTCAGAGAAATAGAAAAAAAAGAATTAGATGAAATTGTGGGTAAAACTGGTTTCGATTACGATTTGTTAGTTAAAGATTACTACATAACCATTTTATTATATTTGATGAAAGACATTAAAGGAATTTATTTTAAAGGAGGAACTGCACTACAATTAACCCTATTAAATCACGCAAGAATCAGTGAAGATATCGATTTTACTTTAACAAGAGAATTAAAAGATGTTAGAAACGATATCGAAGAAACAATTAATGAAACTAACTTATTTGGCAAAATCACCCAAGACAAAGATGTTGAAGGTTTCGTCAGATTAATTGTTCCATATAAAACTCTTTTTGGTACAAATCAAATATTTATAGATTTAAATAAACGAGGAAAACTATTTTTAGAACCAGAAGTATTAGAAATGACTCATTTCTATCCCAACATACCTGAATTTAAATTCCCTTGTTTAAACAGAACTGAGATGGTGGCTGAAAAAATAGCCGCTTCAATTGGAAGAAATAAACCTAGAGACCACTATGAC
>CAZCGV010000024.1:0-9523 GCA_964498515.1 uncultured Methanosarcinales archaeon | reverse complement strand
TCACGAATATTCTATTTTGAAAATGTTTAATAGAGCAAAGAAATTACATAAACGATGGAATGAAGATATGATCCCTTTATTGGTGGATGAAGTTTCTTTTGAAGAAGTTATGAAAACCATCTCAAAACACTTTAATTTAAAAGATGAAAAAGAACAATTAAAAAACAATAATTAATTAATTTCTCGAAAACCAAATAATTGGTAAAAACAAACCAAAAAATAGGTATTTTTAAATAGGAGAACAACTTTCTCAACCCATGCTAACTAAAAAACAAGTAAATCTATTGAATGTGTTTCAAACCCCCTTCGAAGAACTAACATTCAAACAAATAAAAGAACGAAGCGAAGAAAAATCAAATAATTTGTTACAATTAGCTTTAAAAGATTTCAAAAACAATAACCTAATCCTATCAAAAAAAATAGGAAGTACATATGTACATAAATTAAATTTAGAAAATAAATCAACATTAATTTATTTAGATTTAATAAATGAAAACCATTCATTACACGTGCCTATTCTAGAAAACATAGAAACTTCTCTAAAAACAGTAACTCCTTTCTTTATTCTAATTGTCTTTGGAAGTTATGCTAAAAAGAAAAACCGGAAATCTTCCGACTTAGACGTAGCAATTTTAATAAACGATGCTTTCCAAAAAAAAGACATTGAAATCATTATGGAAACAATCAAACGAAGAGAATTACAAAAAATAGATTCTCACATAATAACTCTTAATGAATTCAAAGAAATGTTAAAAGCAGATTACGAAAACTTAGCAAAACAAATATACAAAAATAATGTGGTCTATTACGGATATCAGACTTATGTGGAATTGTTAAAATGGATGACGAAGCAAAACTATTTATTCAAAGAGCAGAAAATGAATTAATAGTTGCAGAAATATTGTTTAATATTTCCATAAATGAAGATTTACAAAAAAATCAATTTAATTTATCTAAGGAGTTTACATTTTATAGTTCAGTCATAACGCACACATATTATTCAATCTTCTATTCCGCAAAAGCGATACTGTTAAAAAATAACATCAGAACAACGTCGCCAAACATTCATAAAACTACCTTAGATGCTTTTGAAAAAAAGTTAGTCAAAACAGGAAAATTGGATGTAGAATTATTGAAAATTTATAGGTCCATAATTGTCAGAGCAGAACACTTATTAGACATATTTTCTAAAGAAAGAACTAAACGAGGAGAATTCACTTATCAAAAACTCCCTCAAGCAAATAAAGAACCAGCGAATAAATCCTTGGAAAATGCAAAATACTTTTTTAAACACATATATTCAATATTATAAAAACAAACCTTTATAATTAACCAAACCAAACAAAAAATATGCTTCAAGAAATAATAATCCTAATCTTATTAACATTCTTACCGCTCTTTGAACTACGATTATCCATCCCCGTAGGAATCTTAGCAACACAATTAAACCTCCCATTCAACATAACCTTAACCGCATTTAATTTAAATCCATTCCTAGTAGCAACTATTTGCATATTAGCTAACATCCTCTTAGGATACATATTATACGAATTCTTACATTTATTTAATCCACTCTTAAAAAAATTACCAAGAATATACAAACTACTTCATAGATCACAAAGAAGACTGAACCCCTACATCGAAAAATACGGCATTCCAGGAATTGCATTGTTCGTAGCAATACCTTTGCCAGGTTCAGGTTCATACACCGGAGCATTAGGCTCGTTCCTATTAGGAATAAAAAAGAAAGACTTCTACATAGCAAACACCATTGGAGTTATTATAGCAGGAATATTAGTAACCTTAATTACAACAGGAATTCTAAGCTTAACATAAACTACAAGTAATTACAATTTTGTAACATATGCTACAAAAAAGTAACATAAGCATTAACTTTATAAACAATACATCCCTTTCCACCTGCCTATGAAATTTAAAAACCTATCAACACAAACATTCGATTCAATAATCGGTCTTAACGACGTTAAAAAACAAATCAAATCAGCTCTACTTTTAAACAGACATATAGTATTAGTAGGAAACCCAGGAATGGGTAAAACAACCCTTGTAAAAGACTTAGCATCTGCATTAGAGCCACAAATCTTAAACGATTGTCCATTTCATTGTACGCCAACAAATCCAGTATGTCCTTCTTGTTTAAAAAACACAGCAAAAACAAAAAATTACAAAGGTTCAGAACTATTTATTCGTGTACAAGGTTCACCAGATTTAACTATTGAAGATTTAATGGGGGATATCGATCCGATTAAAGCAATGCAATTTGGACCATTAAGCGAAGAAGCATTTACACCAGGTAAAATATTCAAAGCAAATAATGGAATTCTTTTCTTTGATGAAATAAATCGATGTTCACAAAGATTACAAAACGCACTCTTACAAGTACTCCAAGAAGGAAGAGTAACTATAGGAAACTTTGATTTAGACATACCTGTAAATTTCATATTTATAGGAACCATGAACCCAGATGATACAAACACAGAACCATTAAGCGATGTTCTACTAGACCGATTCGATTTAATATACGTACATTATCCAGACACATCCAACGAAGAAATGGAAATAGTAAAAAAATATGGAAAATCATTAATTCCCTTCGAAGATAAACTATTTGCAAACATGATACAATTCATAAGAAACTTAAGATTAAACCCGAATCTAGAAAGATTCCCTAGTGTAAGAGCCTCAATAGGATTATATGAACGATCACAAGCAATAGCTTCTTTAAACAATCATAAAAACGTTAAAGCTTTAGACATAATGGAAGCAATGACAAGTGTTTTAGCACACAGATTAAAATTAAAACCATCATTAGCTTATTCAACAACACCAAAAGAATATTTACAATCAGAGTTCAATCAATTTTGTGAAGGCGTCGGGATTTCTTTAAGTAGCGACGAAGTTCCCTAATAAAAATTTTGATGAAGAAATAGATCTTCCTGATGAAGCCCATCAAGAAAACAAATCTATTGATTTAAATCAAACTGAAAAAGGAGAACAATTAGATGGAAAACTTTCACCTAATGATAAAGAAGGATTACCAAATCATGTTCTAGAAACAGATAAAGAAGATTTAGATGATGCTAAAATAATTGCAGACGCTTTCGATAGAAACATAGGCTCATTTGTACCAGAATCTATGTTTGAACAAATGGTTAAAAATTATCAAAACGCAAAAAAACTATTTGGCGAAACAATGATTCGTGAATTAACAGGTTACGATCCAAAATACATAGATAAAAACGTAAAAATTCCTGAATTTCAAAGAGAATTGAAAAAACGAATAAAACAAAAAATAGATGATCTGAAAGAAAAAGAATTCTTAAAAGAAAGTGGTTTAATAACTTCAAAAGGATTAGATACTGCAGCACTTCTATTAATAAACGAAGAATACGAACATTCCAAAACAGAAAAATCCAACTTCGGAGAACACATACATACAAGCGCAGATATGTTTGGTGACAGAACAGAAGCCCGAGCATATAAAAAAGGCGACAAATACAAAGACATTGCTATAAAACAAACAATAACCCGTGCAATAAAACGAGGAAGAAAAGAACTACATTCCGAAGATTTACAAACATATGAACGAGAATCACAACAAAAAATAAACATAGTTTATGCTTTAGACGCAAGCGGAAGCATGCGAGGAGAAAAACTAAGACTGGCAAAAAAAGCAGGAGTTTCTTTAGCAAGCAAAGCACTAAAAGATAGAAACAAAGTAGGCTTAGTTGTTTTCGGAAGCGCAATAGAAGAAAAAGTAAATCTAACTTCAGATTTCATATCCTTTGTACGTCCATTAACAAGAATAACTCCCCATCAAGAAACAGACATCGCTTTAGCAATAACACAATCAACCGAATTATTTCAAAAAGAAACAGGAGTAAAACACATAGTCTTACTTACAGACGGATTACACACAACAAGCGACAACCCAACCAAAGAAGTCATGACCAAAGTATTACAAGCCGTAAGCCAAGGAATAACCATATCTGTAGTAGGAATATCCTTAGATGACGTCGGTTTAAAATTAGCCCAAAACATAGTTGATCAATCTAAAGGAAAACTATATGCAGTTAAAGACTTAGAACACATGAGAAGCGTAATAATTGCAGATTATGCCGCCCTACAACAAAATTAATTGTTTTTTCTAAAAACGACATATTTATAAATTAATTATGTCAAAATTACTCCATGTCAAAAATAAAAATGTCCAAATTATTATTTTTAACCTCTGTATTGTCATTATTCTCAACGAAAATGGTTTCGGCATATACAATAATAACCACAAGCGACCTTAAAGCAGTAGGCGAAGCACAAGCAATATATTTATCTGAATTTGTAAACGTATTTACCGCTCTATTTGGAGGAGACATAGGAAAAGCTGTTGGACATTTAGCACAATCCTTGCCTTTATTCGGAGTATTTTTATTAATATACATTGTAGGAAAATATTCAGCTAAAGTCACAATATTTAGAAAAGATGAATTTGAAAAATACGCAAACATATTCGGTTGGGGTCTAGCTTTAATTGGTATTGCAAGTCCTGTTTTTGGTTTAATTGTAAATTTGTTTGGGAATTCACTTTTGACAATAATATTCTTTCTATTATTCATATTTATGATAAGTATGATGTGGACCACATTACGTACATCAAATACAATATCTAGAAAAGACTTGTATACTGCAGGAACTGAGAACTTACACGCTAAAGGAGAATATCTCAAAGCACAACACGAATTAGAGATGCAGAAAAAAGAAATTAAAAATATAAAAATCATAAACAAAGAATCTAAAGATAGAAGCGATGAAATAATTAAACGAATTGGAAAAACAGAAGCAACATTATCCAATAAAATCGACAAAGGATTCTCTGATCTAAAAACTTTCTTCGCCAACGCTTACAAAAAACTCCCGTTAAAAGAATTCTTAAAATTAATAAATAATTTCAGAAAACAAACGGAAAAATCTTTAAACAATATTGAGAAAAAGTTAGAAAAACATGATACAAAAATTAGCGAAGAAAATAAAAAACTAAATGAACTTTTGCAAAAAACAAGAGCAGAATTAGAAGAAATGAAAAATCTTATTCTTCAAACTCAAACCGAAGAAGATAAAACTCCAAACGTAACAAACAACATTAAAACAGATAACAGCAAAAGAATATATTCTTTAAATATACAAATTCTATCAAATATTAATTTGATATTTAACCGAATTAAAAACTCAACATCAGGAAACCGAATCTTTAACTTATTTAATTTCTTTAAAAACATACACAATAGAGTGTCCGAAGAAAAAGAAGTTGAACCAACTCCTCCAGGCATTCCTGAAGTAGAAAAGATTAGTGAGTTTCAAGAAATAGATACGTTCTTAAGAACAGAGTTAGCTAAAATAATCCAAGAGTTTAAAGAATCTCGAACTAAAACAACTGATATGGGTTTCAAAATAAGTCAGTTACAAAACGTAGCTAAAAATATTGGCGATTTCGCTGATGAGTTCAAGATAACTCTAGAAAGCTCAACACAAGCTTCACAATTAAATTACAACACACTCGAACATTTTTTAGATACAGCAAATAAAAGTTTATTGACTTTAATGAACGAACAAAATTATTTAAGTAATATGAATGACGAATTAAATAAAAAATTACAAGATCCCTATATCACACACTTTACCAAATATTTTGCAGCACTTGAATTCATGTCTTTATATTCTCAGTTTGAACAAAACATGATTTCATTTAATACTAAATTTGAGTTGTTGCTAAACGGCGAAGAAAGATTAACTGATGAACTAAATAAAATAATTAGTGAGTCTGAGTATAGAAAGCAAATTTCAGTTACACTTCCTAAGAATGGAGCGAAAGTTATCTCACAAAATGGAAGTGTAGGTACAATGACTCGTGAAATGATTGATCAAGGAAGAATGAGGGCAATTTTAGGATATGTGGAACAACAAAAAGACAAACAAGCTCCTCAATTAAATGCACCAATAACATCAACACAAACTATTAAAACTAAATTTAATTATGAGACGCAAATTAATCGCGTAATGAAAGAACTTCAAAAGTCAAAAAATAAAAAAGCATATTTAGAATCAATATATAAGGGCTTAACGGGCAAAAAAGGAGATGGAGTTCAAGAATATATGTTTAACTTATTAAAATATCGAGAAGATCCAAATTTTAAAGCATTCATTAATGACATTTGTATTTTAGCAAATAAAGTTAATTTAGAAAATTCTAAAATAAAAATTCTTAAACAAAAATTTGGAATAATGTAAAAGGTAAATAAAAATGGCAAAAGAAATTCAAATCCTTCATTGGACAACAAGTAAAGGTTTTAAAAAAGGAGAATTAGTACTCCAAAAAGAAGGAATATTCATATACAAAACAGCAAAAACCTTCCTACGAGGAGCAACAGAATTTAGAGACATAGTTTATGCAGAAGTTCCTTTTGACGCAATAAACACAATAGAATTAACTAAAACTGGACTAACCAAAAGACATTCTTTAAAAATTTCCTTAAACAAAGAAGCTTTTGAAAAGATATTACATGAAAACCATTCATATTTGTTTAAACACTTAACTAAATTGTTAAATAGAAAAAATATGTTGCATCTTCCAGTACTTGGAAACACATATGAAGAAATAAGGCAGTTTACACATTTAGTTAAAGAACATATGAACTAATTCAGAAGTAGAATGTATTTTTACTTTTTCTTGATTTTTTAAAATTTTGTCGTTAGACCAAACACCACAATTTAATTTTAATGCTAAAGCTATGTAGGCGATATCTTTTTCATCAGGAGATATATTTTTGGCTTCATCAATTTTTTCAGAATAATCTTTAAAATTTATAACTTTAATAAATTCTTTAAATAATGAAAATATTTCTTCAAATTCTTCTTTTGTTCTTGAAGTTTTAGTTAATATTAATTTTTCATATTTTTTAAATTCTTCAAAAATAAATTCAGGAGTATATAATTCCAATTTTGAATTAAATATTAAATCTGCAGTACATCTATTTTTAATTAATGCAGCGAAAAGAATATTTGCATCAACAATTAATTTCATTTCTTAGAATATTTTTTTACAGCTTTTTCACTAACTTTTGCACCTAATCTTATTGCATCCTCGTCAGTGAAAGTACTGTATTTTGTAAACTCTTTGAATTTTTCAAGAATTTCTAATTTCTTTTTAATCGCTTCTCGCGCAACAGCACTCCAATTTATTTCTGGAAAAGAATCCATTTCTTCTTTCATATCTTCAGGTACTGCTAATGTTATACTTACCATTTTTTCTCCTTACGTGTAATACGTGTAATATGTTTAAATATTTAAATCTTTCGTTTGAAGAACATCTACGAAACTCCGTCACTTCGTTCCTTGAGTTACTCAAGCTTTGCTTTCGTAACCATATTCATTCCATTCATAGCTTTCTCGGGCTTTACCCTTCGAAACTCCGTCACTTCGTTCCTTGAGTTACTCAAGCTTTGCTTTCGTAATCATATTCATTCCATTCATAGGTTACTATCGTAACCATATTCATCCCATTCATAGCTTTCTACCGATGTAGAAAGCTTTAAAAAGAACTTCTTCTAAAATAAGTGTAATTATGCAGACAAATAAACTTTTACCTATTTTATTATTAATCTTATTAATTCTACCTTTAACCTCCGCAGCAGCAATACAAACAAAAAACAACGATTACATTTCATCCTTCTCATCAGGCTCTTCATTCGAATATAAAGACCTTTGGTCATGGCAACAATTAGCAGGACTAAGAGATCCTTCACCAATGGATTTTATAGCTGTAATTGCAGAAGCATTTGTTCAATTGTTTTCAGGCAATGTTCCAGGATTCCTTTCCCTTGCAGTCTTATCTTCACCATTCATAGGAATATTTGTATTATTATTCATGATGGGACACTTTGTTGGAAGTATAACACTGTTTAGAAGCGAAGACCACGCACATTACAGAAAATATTTTGGTTGGGGTCTAGCATTAATTGGAATCTCAACGAATAAAACATTCTCCATAATATATAATTTTCTCGGAAGATTATTTACATCTATTGCATTCACACTATTATTCTTTTTTGGAATATGGATGCTGATGAGTCATATGAGAAAACGAACTTTGGAAAATTCCACAGAAAATTACAAATTAAAACAAGAAAATTTACAATTACAAAAAGAAGGACTTACAGATGAAAAAGAAGCAAGCGAGTTAGAAAAAATTGCAAAGAAAGATAAAGATTTAGTTGAAAATGAAATAAATATTGAAAAAAGAGAAATGATGGTTTTAGTTGATTCTTTAAATTTGTTAAAAAAATTCTCCGAGGACTTTAAAAAAGGTAAATTTTTAGCTTCATTTAAATTAAATCGACTTGATAGAAAAAAATTAAATTCCGTATTAGATGTAATGATTAAAGATATTAAAAACAATATAAACTCCTATGAACATTATGTTAACGAAGTATTTCGATTAGATTCTATCGAAAAAGCATATACTAAAAAAGAAGGAGGATTGAATGTAGATTTAAAAAATAAATTAATTTCTTTAACAAACAAATTATCTGAATTAGAAAACCAAAAGAAAATTGAAAAAACCGCTGCAGAAACTTTATTAGCAGAAATAATTAAAATAGAAGACGTAGAAAAAGATTTAAACACGCGAGTATTACAAGCACTTAAAGCAGACAAACGAGACGAAATACTTGAACATAAACAAAACACTTTGATACATATTATAAATGAAAAAATAGAGAAATTAAATAGTTTTAAGGAATTAATTCCCCAAATGGATGAAAATATATTAAAACAAGAGTTGTCAAAATCATTATCTGAATTATTTAATCAATTAAAAGCTTCTCTCGATGAAACTAAAAACATATATGGTATTATTGCAAAAAAAGATCAAGTGGACACAATAATTCTTCAAGAAACTGAGAAAATTGAATCTATGGTAAAAGATGTAGAACAAAAATTAAACTTGATATAAAATGGCAGAAGAACAAAATTCATTCAAATACCTTTTCGTCTTATTGTTAATATTTCTGGCAATAGCTTTCTACTATACAGGTGGAAATCTAACCATAACTCGTTCAGCAATGGAAGATTCTTCTTCATTCTTTGATTTATTCCTTTATTTGTCCAATGGAGATGTAAATGGATTTTTAGACCATTTAGGCCCTGCAATGTCATTCATGGGATTATTTCTGATAATCTTTGTAATAGTATACTTTCTCTTCACAACAGTCTTATCTTCAATATTTCGTTCAAAAAGATTGGCATTTGTAATGTCTGCAGTAATCACAATATACTCATTTATCAATCCCACAATATACAATTATTTAGTTTCATTAAATGCCTTTGGAATAGCTTTTATTGTTTTTGTAATCGCAATTATGATTATTTGGGGCTCTTCAAAAGAATGGTATGGTTATGCTAAGGAAGATTACGCACAATTAAAAGAACAAAAAGAAGCCCAAGCAAAAGC
>CAZCGV010000023.1:0-13091 GCA_964498515.1 uncultured Methanosarcinales archaeon | reverse complement strand
TTATGGTAAATAACTCTGTTGGAAACAACTCTGTTGATGAGAGAGCAAACCTTGCAGGTCAAGGATTTTTAGATTATTGGTGGAGTGGAGACCTTAATACAGATATGGGAATATCCAATGATGCAATAGGTGGAACTATGGCTGAAGTTCCAAATGTAGTTAATGATTATGTTGAAACGGGAGCGGATTATGCAAACGAAGCAAAAGATTATGTTTGTTTTCAAACACAATGCGTTATAGATTATGCCTCAAAAAAATATCCTGAAGTAAAAGAAAGTTGTAGACAATGTTACAAGGATGTTTGTGTTTGGGGAGAGTGTGGTGTAGATTTAACAATAGAACTTGCAGATAAAGTAGCAGATTTAGTTGCAAGAAATATACCTACTACAATACCTTCTGGAAGTAATTTTCTTAATTGGTATGATTATAATGTTGGGAAAGAACCAGAACAATATCGTGATTCAGACGGCTTGCCAAAGACATGTTTTAGTAATGAAGAATGTCCTGAAGGAACTCTTTGTCTAATAATAGAAGAAAGTGACGCAGGTTTAGTTAGAATTGGGGAGTATGGTCAATTATATGTTAACACATGCGTATATATTTAATTTTAATTTTTATAATATCAGAAGCTTTAGCTTCTGTATTTTTTCTTAATAAAGATACAAAAGTATATAAATAAACTTTTTCTTCAAACTATTATGACTGATTCAATGCCTGAAATGGAAATACTTGAGGGACAGAAATGCCCTATGTGTGGTAAAGATACTTTAACTTTAACAGAAGCTGAAAGAGATATTCCTTTTTTTGGAGAGCTAGCTATTTTTTCAATGGATTGTTCTTCTTGTGGTTATCATAAAGCAGATGTTGAAGCTTTAGAAAGTCATGAACCTGTAAAATATGTTATAGAAATTAATTCTGAAGAAGATCTTAAAATAAGAGTTATAAAATCTTCTTTCGCAAATATAAAGATTCCTCATGTTGGTTCTATTGAATCTGGAGAAGCAGCTAATGGATACATTACAAACATTGAAGGAATTTTAAATAGAATAAAAAAACATGTTGAAGTTATAAGAGATTCTTATGAAGATAAGTCTGATGTTAAAAAAGCAAAAAATATTTTAAAGAAATTAAACAAAGTTCTTTGGGGACAAGAATCAATAAAAATAACTTTGGAAGATCCTACAGGTAATTCTGCAATAATTTCTGATAAGGCTGTGAAGTCCAAAGGAAAGAAATAGTTATTTTAATATAAATTATTTATTTTTTTGTGTTTCGTTTTTTCTTGACTACTTTCTTAATTTTCTTAACTACTTTTTTTAGAACACTTTTATTTTTTGTTGGTTTTTTTGATGTTGTTTTTTTTACTACTTTTTTGACTGCTTTTTTTATTACTTTCTTTTTTACTACTTTCTTGACTGCTTTTTTTATTGCTTTCTTTTTCACTACTTTCTTGACTGCTTTCTTTTTTACAGCCTTCTTAATTACTTTCTTTTTTACTGCTTTTCCACGAGAAGTCTTTGACTTCTGTGCACCAGTAGCTTTGCTACTTCGTGTCACTATTTTCTTTTTAGCTTCTTCTTTCTTTTTAATAGCTGCTTTTCTTTTTTCTTCTTTTTCTTTAGCTTTCCTGTCTGCTTCTCTTTTCTTTTCTAATTCTTTTTTCTTAGCTTCTCTTTCTTTTTTCTTTTGTTCTGCTAAAATTTTACGTTCTATTCTTTCTTGTTCTCTTTTAATCTTTGCAGCTTCTTTTTCTGCATCTTCTTTTGCTTTCTTTTCGATTGCAAGCCTTCTATCTTCTTCTTCTTTTTTAATTTTAGCTTTAATTTTTTCTTTGTGTGCTTTTAATTGTGCATTATCTTCATCTTTTTGTTTTTCTAATTCACCTATACGTTTTTTTAGAAAATCTAATGTTCGAGAATTATCTACTTGATTCATAACTTCCCCACATTCAGGACATTTAAAATCTTCTTCGAAAGCGTCATCAAAAGTCATTCTTGCGTGAGCATATCTACACATGTAATAAAAGTTATTTGATTCGTCATTCAGTCTTTCTTTTAACTTCTCTATACTCTCATTTCTTAACTTTCTTTGAAGTAAGGGAATTGAATCTTCATTAAAATCCCAGTAACAAATATACCATCCTTTTATTTTGTCTTTTTTTCTTTTAAAGGAAACTACATTATAATCATGTAATTTATAAAGGATTTTTCTTGTTTTGTGTATATCTAAATCTAATTCTTCGCTTATAATAAACTCAGAAATGTTAGATTTACCTCTTAAATAAAAGATTATATCTTTGGCCTCTTCTTCTTCTATTACTTGTTTTAAAAGATCTATTATTGTTTCTTGGGAGACATGCATATTAACAACTCTTTACTATTTTGCAACCAAACCTCCCTTTTTTGTCTTATTTATAAATCTTTCTATAGGGGATTAATTGCCTAGAAAGTAATTTTTGGTAAATCACTTTATAAACTTTTCTATTTTAAAAAATAAAAAAATAATTAGTTATTCAGCATCTACTTCGCTAGGTTCTGCCGCTAGAAATGCCCACCAGGGTTTATTAACACCTAAAACTTGACCGTTTTCAGCATCAATGTTTGCTTGAACTTGCATTTTAGCCTTAAATAAACCTAAAACTCTTGATTCTCTTTGAGTTTTAACTTGATATCCTGGTATTGGTTCTCCGTCTTTATTCATTTCTTTAAGTTCTATTTGACAACCTTCTTCTTCATTACAATTTCTAAGTCTTAATCTTTCTAATGCTTTTTCTGCAGCGACATTAGGCATAACTTTAATTTCAGCGTTTCTACCATTGCTTAACATAGTGCGCATATGAGTTCTATTGCCTTCCATAGATTGATTTAATCTCATTCTAGTTCTTGCAATCATTTCACCTGATTGTAATTGCATTTCGCCCATATGTTCTTGAACTCGAAGTTGTTGTCCTCCTTCCATCATATGAGTTCCATCTCTCAATCTTGTTTGTGTTTGGTTTTGGATCATATTTGTTTGATTAGTTATTTCATTTGCACCAGCGTTATCAGACATATTTCCTGGACCTGCTGCGAAAGCGAGTGAAACTAATAACAAACTCATCATAATCATTGTTAATATTTTTTTCATTTTATTTACCTCTTGTTTGGAAATGTTCTAAAGTCAATTAAAACTTTGAGGACATTTTATAACTATAAAATATTAAAAAAGGCAAAGATTAATTTCTTTACCTATTTAAAAAAAATTATCTTGCTAAAGCGTCATTACTAATACTCGGATTTTGAGTATTTGGCGAAGTAGCATTTAATATTGTTTCATTATTTGAATCATCTTCAGTTTGATTTTCATCAAAATCTTCTGTTTCTGTAGTGTTTGTTTCTATTTCATCAACATCTTCTGTTTCTTCTGTTTCATTTTCAACAATTTCATCTGCAACTTCTTCTGTTTCTTCAACATCTTCTTCTGAAGCTAAGAATGCCCACCAAGCTTTTTTAGTTTTTAAAACTTCATTAGTTTCTGCATCTATGTTTGCTTCAACATTCATTTTAACTTTCATAAAACCAAATAATTTAGCTTCTTTTTGAGTTTTAACTTGGTACATTGCTTTAGTTTCGTTTCCTTCACCAACTTCTTTTAATTCAATGGTACAACCATCTTCTTCTCTACAATTATGTAGTTTTAAAGCTTCGATTGCTCTTTCTGAAGCTTGTGCAGGCATAACTTTAATTTCTTTATTATTACCATTACTCATTTTAGCTTGGAATTTTCCTTCAGCATCAGTTGTTACTTCAACTTCTGATAAAATATCTTTATTTCCAATTTTTGCAAGAACTTTTTCTTTGATTTGATTTTTAGTTTCTTTTTCTTCATCATCTACTTCATAATCATCGTTTTCATCTTCTTCATTTTCTTCATAATCAAGTTCATTATTGTCTTGTCTACCAGCATTACCAGGTCTACCACGATCTTCTTCATCCATATCTGTGGATGTTATTTGATCATCTGCAACATTTGTCTGAGCTGCAAAAGCAACTGAAACTAAGGATATTAACATTAATCCCATAACAAAAATACTTAATAGTTTTTTCATATTATCACCTTTTTTAATTTGTTTTCAAAAAAGATTCAATTTCAGATTGAGTTAAATTTTCTCTCAGCTGAGGTAGAATCTCTTTAATCAACATAACATTTGCTTCTTTTAATTTTTGATTTGATTCTTTATACATTTCTTTGTTGTGTAAATTTTTCGCGTCTTCAATTAAAGAAGAAAATTGAGAAATTTCTTCTCCACTAAGTTGATCTTGAATGTTATTTAATTTGTTTTGAAGATTTTCCATTCTTGCTAGAACAGAATTAACTTCAACTTTTTGTACTAGTGAAACTTGTTCTTGTAATTTGTTTTTGTTTTGATTCCAATAGTTAGACATTTCTTTCCAAAGATTTTTTGATTCTTCTTTTGTTTTAATTGAATTTATTTTTTCTTTGAATGAATTTAATTGATTTAGTTTTTCTGTATTGGATAAATTAAAATTATTTACAACATCTTCTTCTATATGGTTGTTAGCCATAACTTTGTTTTGAATTTTATTTATATTTTCTTGCATCATATTTGATATGATATGAAGATTTTGTTGGAGTAATGAAATTGTTTCTTTTTCTAACTCTGCGCAATTTTCTTTGCAATTTTTTTCATTTTTTATTGCTTCTTTTAAAGATTTTTTATTGTTTGTTAAGTTTTGAGTGAGTTCTTTGTAATTATCAACAGATTTTTTATATTCATTTCTTATTTGCTTTAAATTATTTGTATCTATAACTCTTTTCTGCACTTCTATTTCATTATGGACCAAATCCTTTGCTTGGGAATTATCTGAACCATTTTTTTCTGGGATGGATTTTTTTGAAGCCACATCAACATCGTTTGGATTGCCTAGGGCTAAAGCAAAGGACGAGGTCACTATAATCATAGTGAGTATAATTGTTATGAATGTTATTTTTTTCATGTTTGCACCTTGTGTATAATTATTATGTGGAGATTTCTTTATAAAGATACTTTCAAAAAGCTTAATTTTTAATTTAAAAATTCCTTAAAGAAGGTCATTTTAAGCTTCTTTTACTTTACAAAACTTTATATGGTTTTTTTTAATTTATTGAAATATTTATAAACAAATTGATTAATCTAGACAACATGGTTTTGAAAATAGATTTTGACAAATGTTGTTTTAAAGATGGAAAATGCGCTAAATGCTCTTGTAGTGGTGCTTGTAAGGGTTGTGTTGAAGTTTGTCCTGTAGATGCTCTAAAAAGAGAAGAAGTGCTTATTTTGGATGAAAGTAAGTGTATTGAGTGTGGTGTATGTGTTAATGCTTGTCCTCATAATGCATTATCTTTACACTAGAGGATCTTGCTCTTCTGTGTATTCTTAACTAGTTAAGTATATAAATGAAGAAATAATTCTTCTAATTACTGAAGTGAAGATACACTGAACAACAATTCTTGGTTTGTTTTGGTTTTGCTTCGGAGGAATATAAAATGGCTGAAATTAAAGTAAATATAGGAGACGTTAAAGCAAAGAAAACTTACAATAAAGTTTTTGAACAAGTTCCATTTAAAGGAAGTAAAGTTGGAGATGTTGTAAAGGGTGAAGGAATAGATTTACCTGGTTATGAACTTCAAATTACGGGTGGATCTGATTCAAGTGGTTTTCCTATGCGAAAGGATGTTAATGGTCCTAATAAGAAAAAGATTCTTATTGTTGGTGGTGTAGGTTTAAGAACTAATAAAAGGGATGGTCGAAAAGTTAGAAAGACTGTTGCTGGAAATACTGTTTATGAGAAAACTGCTCAAATTAATTTGAAAGTTGTTAAGTATGGTCCTGAACCTATAGAGAAAGCTGCTGAAGAAACAAAGGAAGCTGCTGAAAGCGAACAGGTTGCGGTTGAGGCTCCTAAAGAAGAGTAATTTCTTAAAATTTAAAGGCACTGAAGTTTTACTTCAGATATTTTATTTTTTAACACCACATAATAAATTAATTATATATTTTTAAGAAACATTACCTAAATATTTTGCAGATGTTGGTTTCTTTGCACATACATCTTTAATTAAATCTGGTAAAATTTTAGGATATAATTTTATATTTTCTAGATTTTCTATAGGAACAAATTTAACATCTTTTATTTTTTGTTTTTCATGATCTGGATCGACACCTATTTTTAATTCTCCTCCTTTTATTTTTCCTAGGAAAAAAATATCAACAACGTGGTTTTTACCATCATTAGGTATGAAATCCCTAACATATAGTAATTTTTCAATTTTTATATCCAATCCAGTTTCTTCTTTAATTTCTCTAACACCGCATTCTTCTAGTGTTTCTTGAAATTCCAATCCTCCTCCAGGAAGTAACCAAAATTCTTCATCATCATATTGCGAATGAGTTAAAAGTAGAGATTCATTTTTTATTATAATCACACCAACCCTTAAAACTATTTTTTTATTCACATAAATCACCAAATTGTTCCATTAAAAATTTTAATGTATATATAACTTTTGAATTATCAATAATTTTAGATTTTTGATTTGATTCGTTTATTAATTTAATAAAATTTAAAGTATCATTATAAACTTCTAATTTAGATTTCTCAGCATCAATAAATTTAACATCAATTAGTGATTTCAATTCATAGGCTATTATGTCATAACCCTCTTTGATATATTTTAAGAAATATTTATTTTTCCAAAAATCAGGTAATTGGGACCGTTTAGATTTATAAATTCTATTTAAAGTCCTATCTAAAGAACATTTTGGAGATATATCAAAAATAAGAAGTGTGTTAGGTATATTTAACAAATTATTTTGTATTGCGAAAATATATGTTTCAAATGTTATATTAATTATGTTTGTATTGAAATATTTACTAAATGCATAAGAATAAGCCAGATGAGTTATAAATCCTCTATCCATCAAAACATAAGGTTTGGACAAACTAATCGTTGCTCTTTGATATCTTTCTAATTCTTTTGAAAGAAACCATCTGTTAATAATTGTAGCGGAATCAATATCTGTAGAATCTCCAGGGAAAAACTCATCTTTATCAAGTTCATTGGCAATTTCTTTAACACAACCTCCTTTATCATATTCCTTAGAGTAATGATCAAGAAATGTTGTTTTTCCTGCACTAGGTAGGCCCTCTATTAATATTGTATAATTCTTCATCTTTCCGTTTTGTAAACTTCATACTTTCTTTTGAAAAGTTTATTTATATTTTTTGTTATTAAATAATATATTGGTCCTAATGAACTTATTAAGGACCTAAAAATTAAAAAAGGCCAAAGTAAAATAAAACCTTTTTTTAGGTTAACTTTATATCCTAATTTATGTAAATTCTTATTAGTATTTATAAAATGTGTACAGGAAAGAGAAAATAAAATTCCTGAAAAAATAATTAAAGATACATTAAAATAATTTAAATTTAATATATTTATTAATATTAAACAGAAAACGATAAAGCTTCCCAAAAACCATCTAAATAATTCATATCTTCTTATCAAATTAAGTTTGATATAATTTTTAATCCTGTTACCTGTTTTAATTTCTACTTGTTTCACATGTTCTGATAAATGTCCATCACCTGAAAACCAAACAGAATTTTGTTTCACAAAAGCTTTAAACGAATTAGGAACTTCACAGTTGTCGAAAACAAGCAAAGGAGTTACTTTTATATTAGAATAGGTAAGTTTGTATCCAAAGGCAATATCTTCTATAGGTGTATCTTCTGGAAATTTTCCCATCTTGAAAAAAATATCTGATCTTATAAATAAACCATGACCAATAGTATAAATAAGTCTTTGAATTTCTTTTTTTTGCAAATTTTTGTTTGCAAAATAATATTCGTGAATTAAAGTCCATCTTGTTTGAATAACAGCTATAGCTTTTCCAAAAAAACCAACTTCATTATAATTTTTAAAATAAAATGAATACTGTTGAAAAACTTTACTTTTTGTAGTGAGAGATTTATCAGCTAAATAAATTAAAGAATCTAAATGAGGACGACTATCTGCATCATATACTCCAATGTAACAATTATCGCTAGAATTATTCTGGAATGAATCTAATGCAAAATTTAATTGGCTAGCTTTTCTACCTAATTTATGAGGATAATGAATATGATTAAAAATTTTCAACTTCGAATATTTTTTCATATTTAGTAGATTTTTTAACAAAAAATAAGTACTATCTTTAGATTTTCCTTCTTTATTAGTAGTTATTAAATTTATTTTTAACTTATTTTTAGGATAATTAATATTTGACCAAAAATCTAAAGTTTCTCTAATTATCTTTTGTTCTCTAAGTAAAGGTATATTTATCAATATATGTGGAAACTCTGATTTTATAGAAGGTCTTTTGTTAATTTTGTTTAAATCTAATTTCACTTTATTAAGTCTATATTTGTAAATATAAGATAATCGTAATAATTCAATTGAACAAATCCACGTGATTATTTCTAATATCATTTTATTTCCAGGGGTTTCGAATCAGTAACTTTTGTATTTAATGCGTTGGCATGAAGCGAATCAATTTTATTAGGATTGATAGAGAATCTATCTAAATACAATTTTAATAATTGACTTTCAAATAAAACAAAGTGACCAAAAAGTTCATATGCTGATAATTCTTTAGATTCATAAATAGGAATAAAATTTGCTCTACGATAATCTTGCCAATTCTTAGTTCTAATAACTAAACCATATTTTGAAGCTTCATCAAAATATGGAGTTCCGGGTAATGGTGTAAAAACTGTACTTGTCGCAATAACATCAACAATATTTGCCTCTATCAAATATTTAGTTATGTTTAAATTATTTAATAAAGATTTATGTGTAGAACCTGGTAATCCTGTAATCCAATATGCTTCTATTATAATTTGAGGAGCTAATTTTTTAATCAGTTTAGCCACTTCTATATTTTTATCTAGTGTTGTTAATTTGTGTGAATTTTTTAAAATTGAGTCATTCGCATCTTCAAAACCCAAACAAATACGTTTAAAACCAGCTTCAGCCATAATAGAAATTATATCTTCGTCTAAATATTGGGCTTTAGAATCGCAAGAGAACTGGAAATTAATATTGTTATCTATAATAAATTGACAAATTTCAATAACTCTTTCTTTATTGAATGTAAAAATATTATCTGAAAAATGAATAAATTTTTCTTTGTCTAAATTATTTTTTAGAAAAATCAATTCCTCTTTTACTTTTGACAAAGGTCTAAACCTCATACTTCTCCAAAAATAAGAATTTACACAAAAAAGACAATAATTCGTGCAACCCCTTGCTGTTTGTATATTAAAATTATAATCATTTAAATTGCCAGGTAGTAGGCTATAATCAGGATTAGGTATTTCTTCAATAGGTAAATACGCTTTTTTGGAATTAATTATCAATTTATCATTCTTACGATAACAAATACCATCTGAATCTATAATTCCCTTCATTAAATTTAATAAAGGTTTTTCTCCTTCTCCAACTACAATATAATCCAATCCGGGAAATTCAGTAAAAGTTTCTTCTATACGTGTACTTGAATGATAACCCCCCATAACAATTTTAGGGGCAGAATTTAATTTCGTTATATTGCTTAACAAATTTTTAACAATATCCAAAAATGCAGTAATGCTTGCTACACCCACAAAATCATCTGAAGAAAGTTGTTTAATTTTATTAGGTAAATTAGCATCTTTGTAATGGATATATTCTGCTTGAAATCCATGAGATTTCAAATAAGCTCCTAAAGTTAAAAAGCCTCTACTAAATTGTTGATTTTTTCGCTGATAAGCATAATTAAAACCTTTATGGGCATAAATTATATCTTGAACTTTATATTTAGAACTAACGATATCTTCTACAATACTAGATCTATTTTTGGGCACTGTAGGTATATCTATAAATAAAATTTTTTTCATATTTTTATATCCTCATAAAATGTCTTGAAAATTAACATTCCATTTTTTATTAAATATTTGTCGGTTTTTTTCCTTAAGTTTATCTCTATTTATATTTAAAAGGTCAAGAGTTTGATTTCCTATATGGTGAATAAATGCATTATTTGTAACAACTACTTTAAAACCAAGTAATTTAGCCCTTTTACAATAATCAATTTCTTCAAAATAACCCATGCCAAAACGTTTATCAAATTTTCCTACTTTATCAATAACACTTCTTTTAACCAACATAGAATGTCCAAAAATATAATCTGCTGAAGTATATTTATTTTTTGGATAATTTAAAGATTTTGTATAATCTTCGAGTTCTGTTAAATCTTTGTAAGGAACTGCGATGAGTTGAGGGTGAGGATGTTCTGTTCCATGAAATAAATTTGTTAAAGGACCTGTTATTCCAATATTTTCGTCAAGTTTTAACACATTTAACATTTTATCAATACATTCTTCTGTAAAAATACAATCATTGTTCTGAAATAGAATATAATCTCCTGTGAATAAATCTATTCCTTGATTGAATGTAAAAAGAACTCCTTCATTTTTTTTATTATTAATTATTTTGAAATCCGTTATATTATTTGGCTTTATTTTTTTTAATTCTTCTAAAATTTCTAAAGAATCGTCCGTACTAGCGTTGTTTATAATTATAAGTTCTATAGGTAGTTTTGTTGTTTTGAATAAACTTAAAATACAATTTCGTGTTAAATCAGACTTATTAAATATAGGTATTAGTATTGATATTTTATTCATAAGTATTCACCTTTAAGTAATTTATATATTCCTTCATCTTTATTCGGATAATTTGATTTTATAAGTTTTTCGAAATCTAAATCTTCTGAAAATTCAAAAACAGGCACATTACATAATTTAGAAAAATAAAAATCATAAAAATAATTAATATTTTCAAGAAAGTCTTTTTTCAACCAAACATCATTAAAACCACTATTTTTGATTCTTTTCTTAATTTCAGGTAAATTATTCGTTTTGAAATATATGAATGCATTTGGAATTATAATTTTATTTTTAGATAAATAATTTAAATGTAATTTTTTTGATTGTATGTATTGATTTCCATTGCTAATTTTTTCTAGCGCATAAGAAAAAGCCAAATTAGAAAGAACTGAACGATCCAAAATAATTATTTCACCAGAAATCATCTTTTTCCTTAGCAATTCAATATCTAAGAAAATCTTTTGATTTATTTCAAAATTATTTGAATCTAATTTATTTATATTTTCAGAATTTAAAAAAGAATAATATTCGGGCACTTTTTCAAAATCTATTTTGTTGAAAAAAGTAGTTTTACCTGTTCTAGGCAAACCTTCCAAACATATTATTTTAGGATTCATAATTAGCCTCAATTAAAATTTCTGCCGAGTTTGAAATATGTTTTGGATCACTATTTCCATTTATTTTGTAAGTGGGCCCTATATTTAATGCAGTACTAGATGAATAAAATTTAATTAATTCAGATATGAATTTTTTATCAGAAAAAACATAATCTAATTTTTTATCTCTTTGTTTATCTCGCTCAATAAATGTTTCTAAACTTATATCTAAAACCAACCTTACATCTGGAAAAATAAAATCATCTTTTATAGAAATATCCTTAAACTCATTCATATTGGAATAAAAACTAGGTATATTTTTAAATTTTGAATATGCATACGAAAACGCCAAAGTAGACAAAAAATCTCTTTCGAGTATAACTACAGTATCATCAGGTTTAGATTTCAAACTCCTTAATCTATTTAATTCATAATTAAGAAACCATTTTTCATTGTTTCGTGCTTCAGAAAAATTTTCTGGATAATTTTTAGGAGATATTTCTTCAAAATATTTTCGTTCTGCAAAAGTTGGAGAAAAAAACAAGGTAAATTCTTTATTAATCATATTTTTCTGTAAGTTCTCTCTTAAAGTAGATTTACCTGCACAAGGTATTCCTTCTATAGTTATTATTCTGCTCATTTTGATTTAATTGTATATATACTTATAAATTTTTTTATCATATAACATATTAATTTCAAATATTTATTCTTTCAAATTTTTGAAATAATTTATTGAATTTATTAGTCCTTGATTTAAATCAATAGATGTTTCCCAATTAAGAATTTTTTTTGCTAAATAAATATCGGGATTTCTTCTTTGAGGATCATCAGAAGGTAAGGATTCATAAATTATTTTACTTTTAGAATCAGGTAGTAAATTCAATATTTTGTTGGCAAGTTCAACTATAGAATATTCTGAAGAATTTCCTACGTTTAAAACTGGAACTTGATTCCAATTTTCATTAGTTAATTTATTTGATAATTCATCTTTTTGCAAAGACATATATTTTCTCAAACCTCTTATTAAATCATCAATGTATTGAAAACTTCTTGTTTGAGAGCCATTTCCATAAATTGTTATATTTTTATTGTTTAAAGCTTGAACAATAAAATTACTAATAACTCTTCCATCATTTGGTTGCATATTAGGTCCAAAGGTGTTAAAAATTCTAGCAATACGAACATCTACATTTTTATGTTTAAAATAATTTGAACAAAATGTTTCAGCTACTCTTTTAGATTCATCATAACAACTTCTTTCACCTAAAGTATTAACATTTCCCCAATAAGATTCTTTCTGAGGATGTATTAAAGGATCCCCATATATTTCAGATGTAGAAGCTTGTAAAACTTTAGCGCCAGTATTCACAGCCAAATCTAAAACATTAATTATTCCTAAAATAGATGTTTTGAGAGTTCCAATAGGATCTTTTTGATATTTTATAGGTGAAGCAGGACATGCCAAATTATATATTTCATCAAAATAACCATCAAAAGGTTTTGTTACATCATGAAGCTTAAATGTAAATCTTTCATTATTTATAAAATTCTTGATATTTCTCATATTACCTGTAGAAAAATTATCTATAACTGTTACTTCATAATTGTCATTCAATAAATTTTCAACTAAATGAGATCCTATAAATCCTGCTCCTCCAGTTACAAGTGCTTTTTTCATTTTAATAATTTACCTTATTCATATAATTTATAATTTTAATATTATTTATTAACAATAACATCAGCAGCTAACCTACCAATGTATTTGTAATCGTAA
>CAZCGV010000022.1:10985-13436 GCA_964498515.1 uncultured Methanosarcinales archaeon | reverse complement strand
GAGATTGGAATTCGGAGTACATTGAGACTTGGAGATTCTGCTTTAATTGTTGGAGAAGTTAGAAGTGGGGAAGCAAAATCACTTTACGAGGCTATGAGGGTTGGAGCAGCAGCAAATGTAGTTGCAGGAACAATTCACGGAGATAGTCCGTTTGGTATATTTGATAGATTGGTTAATGACATAGGAATTCCTAAAACATCATTTAAAGCAACAGACATAATTGTAATTGTTAATCCAATAAAATCTGCAGATGGTTTACATAAAATTCGTAGAGTATTACAAATAACTGAAGTTCGTAAAGATTGGAAAGATGATCCTAACTTAGAAGGTGGGTTTGTAGACTTGATGAAATATAGCACTAAAACAGACTCTTTAGAACCTACTGCTGAATTACTTAATGGAGAAAGTGAAATATTAAAAGACATAGCCTCTAAAGTTAAAGAATGGACAGGTAATTGGGATGCTCTTTGGGAAAATATTAATTTAAGGGCTAAACTAAAACAAAGACTTGTCGAGTTAAGTGTTAAAGAAAACGAACCAAATTTACTTGAAGCAGAATTTGTTATATATTCAAATGATATGTATCATAAAGTTACAGAAAAAATAATTAAACGAATGGGTTATGAAAATACTGATAAAATTTATTTTGAGTGGAATGAATGGTTAGTCAAAGAAATAAAAAAGATGAAACTTAAGGAAAACGAAAACGATGGATGAAAAAAGTATTGAGTATGAAGAAGTGTCCAAATTATTTAAAAAAAGAATAAGTAAAGAGATGAATGAAGATTTAGTCTCCGAAGAAAAAACGGAAACGAAAGCCTATTCTCAATTTAAATCTCAATATCTTCCAAAACATCTTTCAATATATGAAAAAATTTGTCAGTTTTCAGAAAAAAATCTTCCTATTTCACCAGATGCTAAAAAAATACCTGTACTCCAAGAAGCAATAAATACCTGTCATTTAAACACAACACCTACTGGTGTTAATAGTGCTGCAATGATAATTCCTTTAGCATTGATTGTTTTTGCAATGAGCATATTTTACATTTTGCCTGTTATGTTGGGTTCAGAAGGAAATTTATTTTTCGTAGCTTTTTCAGTTGTTATTGCGTTGGGTATAATGATTCCTTTACAAAATTTACCTATGTCCTTTGCAAATAAATGGCGTATGAAGGCATCAAATCAAATGGTTTTATCAATTTTCTATCTTGTTACTTATATGCGTCACACATCAAACTTAGAAAGAGCGATGAATTTTGCAGCAGAACATTTACCTCCTCCCTTATCTTTGGATTTCAGAAAAGTTGTTTGGAATGTGGAAACACAAAAATTTGATTCTATCAAAGATTCTTTAAATGATTATTTAGATATTTGGAGAAAACATAACTTAGAATTTATTGAAAGTATGAATTTAATTGAATCTTCTTTGATGGAGAATACCGAAGATAGAAGATTAGCTGCTTTAGATAAGGCATTAAATGTTATGTTGGATGAAACATATGAAAAGATGCTTCATTATGCTCATGGATTAAAAGGTCCATTAACGACATTAAATATGTTAGGTGTGGTTTTACCAATTTTAACATTAGTTATACTTCCTTTAGTTGTAAGTTTTATGAGTGAATTCAGGTGGTACCATCTATTCGCAGTATACAACGTAGCGTTACCTTTAATCGTTTTTTATTTAGGTAAGAAAATTTTATCTACTCGTCCAGGCGGATCAGGAAATGTTGATGTAACTAAACGAAATCCTGAATTAACTAAATTACAAAACATAGTTGTAAAAGTAAGTGATAAAAAAACATATTATTTCAATCCATTATATTTTTCAATCACGGTGGCAGTAATACTTTGCCTAATTGGATTTTTGCCTTTAATTTGGCACGGCGTAGGATTAAGTGATTTCGCTTTAGTTAATGATGACGGATACAAAATACAAAAAGTAGATGAATTTACTTCTCCCGATATAATCAAAGTTCAATTTTTAGAATATAGACAAGAAACAATAGAAGGAGAAGTGATGGAAACTTATGTTGGTCCTTTTGGGTTAATTGCTACTTTGTTAAGTTTATTAATTCCTTTTGGAATTGCATTTGGAATTGGATTTTATAATAAAGCTCGAACTAAGCACATAATTGGATTAAGAGATAAAGCAAAAGCTTTAGAATTAGAATTTTCTGCAGCATTATTTCAATTAGGAAGTCGTATTGGTGATGGGATTCCTACTGAAATTGCTTTTGGAAAAGTCGGAAGCCAAATGACAGACACAATATCCGGAAAATTCTTTTTATTAGTTCACTCAAATATAACTCGACAAGGAATGAGTGTTGAGAAAGCAATATTTGATTCTAAAATAGGAGCTCTATCAAAATACCCTTCTGATATAATTGAAAGTTCTATGAAGGTTTTAGTTGAAGCAAGTAGAAAAGGACCTATAATTGCAAGTCAAGC
>CAZCGV010000022.1:8195-10885 GCA_964498515.1 uncultured Methanosarcinales archaeon | reverse complement strand
TAATCTATTTACAAAAAATATGAAAAAAGTTCAAATCTCCCCACATAAAGATACGACCATTGCTTTATGTTTAGATACTTTAAATTTAGATAAACAAGCTTTAGTTTTTTGTTCAAGTAAAAAATCTGCAGAAAGTGTTGCAGAAAAAATTGCGATAATTCTATTAAAAAATAAAAAGGCAAATTTAGATTTAGACAAACTAGCTTATCAAATTGAAAATGCACTACAATCTCCAACTAAACAATGTAAAAGGTTGTCTAAGTGTGTTCAAACAGGAATCGCTTTTCATCACGCAGGATTAACTTCTAAACAAAGAGAATTAATAGAAGATCAATTCAGAACTGGTAAAATAAAAATAATTTGTTCGACTCCGACTTTGGCCGCTGGATTAGATTTACCCGCGTTTAGAGCAATAATAAAAGACACAAAAAGATTCGGTCCTAGAGGAATGGTTCCGATACCAGTTTTAGAATATGAACAAATGAGTGGAAGAGCAGGAAGACCTGGACAAGAAGAATATGGTGAAGCAATTATAATTGCGTCTGAAAAGGAACACATTGATTATTTTGTTAAAAACTACATTAACGGAAAAGTGGAAGAAATATATTCTAAATTAGCTGTTGAACCTGTTCTTAGAATGCACATATTAAGTTTAATTTCATCTAAAAAAATTTCGTCTAAAAATCAATTGTATTCTTTTTTTGACTCTACATTCTATGCATTTCAGTTTGGAGATAAAGGAAGTTTACATTTAAAATTAGATTCAACGATAAATCAATTACAAAAATGGAACATGTTAATTCCATTTGAAGAAAAAAATTCAAATTCTTTCAGTAGTGGTTTAGATTTTTTAAAAACTAAAAACCAAACTCTTCAAGCAACTCCTCTTGGAGAAAGAGTTTCTCAAATATATATAGACCCATTAACTGCAAACACATTAATAAACTCACTTAAAAAAACAAATAAAAATAATGTATCCGATGAAAATTTCTTCGCTATAACTCATTTAATCTCTTGTTCCTTGGAAATGAGACCTCTATTATCTCTTAAAGCAAATGAATATGAAGAATTTCATTTAAATTTTGATAAACAAGAAATTTTATTAAATGAAGAAGAATTTTCTAAAATTTCAACAGATGATTATGATTCCACCATAAAAACTGCTTTTTTTCTTTGTGATTGGGCAAATGAAATTTCAGAAGAGAAGTTGTTTGATAAGTATAACGTAAGGCCTGGAGAAATACATGCAAAACTAAATATTGTTGATTGGTTACTTTACGCATCTGAAGAATTATGCAGATTAGAAAACATGCATTACATTATAAAATCATTAAAACATGCTAGAAAAAGATTAGTTGAAGGAGTAAAAGCAGAACTATTGCCTTTACTCAATTTTAAAGGAATAGGTCGTATAAGGGCCCGAGTTTTATTCAATAAAGGAATAAAAGATGTTGGTGATATAGTTTCAATAGATATGAATTTATTAACGTCTTTAATTGGTCCTGCTTTATCACTCTCACTTAAAAAACAAGTAGGTATTGAAGAAAAAACAACAAAAAAAGAATTTAAAGGAACTTCACAAGCAGGATTGGGCGATTTCTTCTAAAAATTTATATACTCTTCTAATTTTCATTTAAAAATGGTTGAATGTTTGAAAGTTTCATTAAAGGATGCTGAAAAGAAAAAGAAAGAGCTTTTAGATAAGAATCTTTTGAGTGACAAATATTATCCATTAAAAGAAAAAGGATTTATTTATTTTCCAGTTTTACAAGATGGAGATTCACAAAAAGAATTAATTTCTAGAAATAAAAAAATAATATTTCCTTTCAAAAAAGCACTTGAAAAAATATTGAATAAGGAAGAATTAAAACAAGTAAAAACTGCATTCGATACAATTGGAACCATAGCAATATTAGAAATTCCAGAATCATTAAATCATAAAGCAAAAGAAATTGCTCAAGTTTTATTGCAGTCAAATCCAACCATAAAAACTGTGTTGAGAAAAACATCTATACACGAAGGCGTATTTAGAACTCAAGAAAGAAGTTACTTAGCTGGAGAAGACACACAAATTGCAAAATATAAAGAAAATGGCGTTGATTTAGAAGTAAATGTTAGTGAAGTTTATTTTTCAGTTAGATTATCTACAGAAAGAACAAGATTATCTCAATTAGTTCAAGAAGGAGAAGATATTTTAGTTATGTTTTCAGGAGCAGCACCTTATCCTTGCGTGTTGTCTAAAAATACTTTAGCGAAATCAATTGTAGGTGTAGAAATAAATCCTGTGGGACATGAATTCGGTTTAAAGAATATTGCTAAAAACAAAATTAAAAATGTTCAATTGTATTGTGGCGATGTACGAGAAGTTGTTCCAAAATTAAATTTAAAGTTTGACCGAATAATTATGCCTTTACCTAAAACAGCAGAACAGTTCTTAGATGTCGCCTTAAATGCTGCAAAAAAAAGATGCACCATACATTTATATGGTTTTTATGACGAAGATAAGTTTGAAGAAGCAAAAAAAGAAACATTAAAATCGTGTAAGAAATTAGGGTATAATGTGGTTTTAGAGAATTTTGTTCTTTGTGGTCAACACGCTCCAAGAAGTTACAGAGTTTGTTTTGATTTAAAAGTAGAGTAAAGATTTAAATATTAGAGATTTCTTGTTTTAGTATGGCTTTAGAGTTAAA
>CAZCGV010000022.1:0-8095 GCA_964498515.1 uncultured Methanosarcinales archaeon | reverse complement strand
TAAGAAAAGTTGCTTAATTTATTTTTTACAATTAAGAACAAAACCCGCTAACAAAGATTCTAACTGAATAAATTCATCAGCACCTTCAATCAAATGAAACTCTCCTTCACCACAATCTTTTACAAATTGAAGTTTAACCTTGTCATCAATATCCAAGTTCCAAATTTCTTTTTGTAATTGAACAATTACATCAGTTCCACTTAAACCATATTCCAACATTGTATCTAACAACATTTTTCTAGCCCCTAAAAAATCACCTTTAACACAAATCTCCAGCAATTGTTTTATCTCTTTAGGTCTAGCTAATGAAGCTAAAGTAAAGATTACTTCTTCGTCTATTTTTTTATCTAAAGATGCTGCACTCTGCAATATGTTTTCTACTCTTCTACAATCTCCACCACAAGCTTCAAATAAAGCATCTTTGGCAGAAGAACTAATTTCTAATTTTTCATTTTTAGAAATAACTTCGATGATTGAAAATATTTCTTCTTTAGATAGGGGTTTAAATTTAAAAACCAAACATCTTGATTGAATTGGATCGATTATTTTTGAAGAATAATTACATGAAAGAATAAATCGGCAAGTAGCAGTATAATTTTCCATAGTTCTACGTAGGGCTTGTTGCGCTTCTTTAGTTAACGCATCACATTCATCTAAATAAATTATTTTAAAAGGTACATCGCCTATCGCTCTAGTTCTTGCAAAATCTTTAACTTTGTTTCTAACAACATCAATACCTCGTTCATCAGAAGCATTTAGTTCTAAAAAGTTTTGATGCCATTCATCTCCGAACAATTGTCTGGCTATGACTAACGATAAAGTTGTTTTTCCAATACCTGCAGGACCAGCAAATAATAAATGAGGCATATTTTTCATATTTACAAATGCCTTAACTTTGTCAATTATGTGCTTTTGACCTTTAACTGAAGAAAAATCTTTAGGCCGATATTTTTCAGTCCAAATTGCGCCTTCATCCATAGTGATTAAACAAATAACTTTAGCTTTATAAGTTTTATTAGAAAGCTATATAAAGACTCCATTTTGTACTTATTTTGATGAAAATCTACTTAGTAAGGCATGGTCAAAGCAACTATAATGTTTTAGGATTATTAAATGAAATTCCAACTCAAAAAGTATTTTTAACGGAATTGGGTATAAAACAAGCTCAAGAAGCCCATCAAAAACTCAAACTGGTTCATTTTGATAAAGTTTTTGTTTCACCATTATTCAGAACATGGCAAACTGCAGAAATAATTGTTCCCAATCAAATACAAATCATTGATGAAAGACTGAATGATGTCGTTTCTGGTTGTGAAGGAAAATCATTAAATTATTTCCATTCCATGTTAAAAAATAAACTAACCGATAAATTGCCTGGAGGAGAATCCTTCCAAGATGTTAAAAAAAGAGTTAAAGCATTTCTTGATGAATTATTAAGTTTAAAGTTAAATAAAGTTTTAATTGTTTCTCATTTTGATACTATACGTGCGATGTTGGTGTATTTTAATGGTTTGAGTGATGAGGAAGCATTTCAAACTACAATAAATAATTGTCAAATAATTGAAATAGAATAAGTAAAAAATATAAAATAAATAAAACTTAAATACTGTTTTCGTCTATTGGCATATGACGACGCCAGCGACATTAAACTTATGTTTAAGTCAATAAACTTAACAAATAGAAAAACAAAAATTAAATCAACATCTAAATAATGTCCTCTTCAGCAACCGCGTTAAAATCAAAGATCACTGGGGTGCTTCATCAACATCTAAATGATGTCTTCTTCAGCAACTACTAAGAAATCACCCATGGCAATAACTGCACTAAAAGGAATTAAACATTCTCCTTCTTTAGTTTTTTCAAGTTCTAATTTCTTTGTATAAACTGTAGGTTCTCTTAATACAATATGTATTAATTCACCAGATGATGTTTCAAATATGATATCTCCGACTTCACCAAATCTTTTTCCAGTTTTAGATACAACTGTTTTTCCAATTAGCTGTTTTGAGAATTTTTTTTCGTCTTCTGCCATTTTTATACCTTCCTCACAGGTTTAACCCCGTCATAATCATGATATCTTTCTATAAATGCTACTCATTTTTAAATGTTTCTTTTATTGGGGGTCCTCATCTATAAACTCATAGTTTTCAGCAGCCCATTTCCAAAACTCATCTCCATCACTGAAAGTGGCGATTTCATCATCTGATTCGCCATATTTTTCACAATTTTCATGCGAATGTTCTCTACAAATTTCAGGTCTTGTCGAATAAATGGAACATTTACCCTCAGGAGTCAATTTTTTACAAGGATTATAAATTTGTAAAAACCAGTGCTCAGTAACTTCTACTTCTTCGCCCTCAGGAGTTTCGTCATCTTCATCAACTTCTTCAGTTATAAATACTTTAACTCCTCCGTGCAATAAATACCATCTTATGTTTTGAAATTCTTCTTCTGTTTCGGGAGTATCGATTTCCAAAGCAAAATATTCACAACACTTACTACAACCATTGCACAGTTGCTTACTTTGTTCGTCATATTCATCCGAACTAGTTTTAATATCGTTATTTAAATTAATTTCATCCATAGTCTACAAAGTTTTTATTTTGGATTTATAAATCTTCACTATCTTCAGAAAAAGGATATCCAACAATAAAATTTCCTACATTTGTTAACGCCACAAAAACAACATCATCTATTTGTAAACCTTTAACTAATGAATTAGCAATCGTTTCAGCTTGATAGGTTTTAGGATTTAGAAATTGTATTTCAGGCTCTATTGAAATTATCTTAGACTTTTCAACAATTAATTTTATTGCCTTTTTTAAATATTTAGATTCAAAAGACACTTGTTTACTTGTTTCTAAATCTTTTCCAGTTACTAATTTTCCCATTTTTTTAACTAACATAAAATATTCCTTGGGTTTGGTTCGTTTTGCAGGTTCATAACTAAAAAAAATAACATCTTCTTCTTCAAAAGGAAGAAACGTAACCAGAACATTGATTCTATAAATGTCTTTGGATGTTAAGTGATTTTTAGAAAATAATTGTGAATTTATACTTATCAAAGCCCCGAATTTTTCATGTAATTTTTGGGCTAATAATTTGATGTAGTTTTTATTTGTGAGATATAAATCTACTCCATTCGTTACGTCTTCAGTTTTTGAAATGAAGATTCCTTTGCAAGCTACTTTGGATAATTCATGTTCTATAAATCCAAAAGCAGTTTTATTTTCGCCCCTTAATTGTAGAATTCCTTCAAAATATTTTGATTTCGCTTTTTCACCCATATCGCATTGTCTGTACGATAATTTCACAGGAAGTTCAATTTCTTTACCATCTATATTGGATTTACAAATCAATTCAATTTTTTCTTTTTTTTTAAATTCAAATTCAAAAGGTTCAACAAGTACAGGGATGTCCATTTTGAGTTCTTCTCTAACTCGAGAAATAATTAAATTTTCCAAATCACCGTATTGATGCCAAACTCCTTTATGCCAAGTTCTATTGAATTCGGAAACTTGAATCAAAGGAGTCGTAAAGCTAAAACTTTTTGGTGTGCAATCTATGCAAAATGTGCCTTTTGTAATTGTTTTTCCACATTTAGGACAAAAACGTCTCATAATATATAAGAAAGCTAAAGTATTTATAAAGATTAGTTAATTAATTTATAGATACATTTATTAAGACTTCTTTTTTGATTTAGTGTATGATTGATCCTAAAAATAAGCCTAATTTGGATACAGAAATATATGGCTCGGATTGGAAAATAAAAAGAATATTCCAAAAGATGTGGAATTATATTTGGCATGACGATTCAATAGGTAGTTGGATTTTAAACATTCTTTTGGCATTTGTTATCATAAAATTTTTATTATATCCGGGGTTGGGATTAGTTCTTGGAACAGAATTGCCAGTTGTTGCAGTAATATCTGAAAGTATGGATCATTTAGGGGATTTTAATGAATGGTGGAGATCTCCTGCATTATGTGATGAAGAAGAATGTATGCAGTCTGAATTTTATAGCAATTACAATATTTCTAAGGCCACCTTTTTGAGTTTTCCTCTCAAACATGGATTTCAAAGAGGAGACATAATTGTTTTGAATAGAGCAAAAATTAATGATTTAAATGTGGGAGACATAATTGTGTTTAATTCACAAACAGACAATTCTTATCCTATAATACATCGAATAATAGATATAACTTACAAGGAAGAAGAGAAATTCTTTGTAACTAAAGGAGACCATAATGTTAAACCTATTTATGTTAGAGGCTATTTAGATGAATATAATATATATTCTGAAAATATAATTGGTAAAAGTTTTTTGAAAATTCCTTATTTAGGATATGTTAAATTGGGATTTGTGGATTTAATTAATTTTGGTGTAAATTTTTTTAAGGGTTAAATATGACGTTAGTATATTCTTCAGTAAAAATTTTTGATTTGGATTATTTAAAGAATCTTGGTTATGTTAAGACTGCCGTAAAAAGCCATTATGAATTGTTGAGATTGAAAAAAAATGAGGTCACTATTATTCTTTATTCTTCGGGAAAATTAGTTGTTCAAGCAAAGGGCGAAGAACAATCTAAAATCGAAAAAGAATTTTCGAAATTTTTAAACTTAGATCGAGAAGCTTTTCCTCATAAAGAAGAAATAGCTTTAAAGCAAAATATTATTGGCAGTGATGAGGTTTTAAAAGGAGACACTTTTGGAGGTTTGATAATTGCAGCATTTTATTGTAAGGAAGAAGATGTGGCTTTTCTTCAAAAACTAGGAGTTCGAGATAGCAAATTGCTAACGGATGAAAAAATAAGTTTTATTGCTCAGAGATTGATTGATGAATGTTCTTCTCAAATTCAAATATATGAATTGTTTCCCAAAGATTATAACGACCTATTATCCATAAACACTCTGACTTCTGTTTTAAATGATGCCCATAATTATGTAGGAGAAATTCTAAAACGAAAATTCCCTAATGTAGTTCAGGTTGTAGATAAATTTCCAGGTTGTGTTTCAGGAGAGATGGCTATAGTGGGTGCAGAAAAAAAATATCTTGCAGTCGCTGCAGCATCCATTTTAGCAAGATCAAAAGCACTTGAACAATTTGAAGAATTATCTGAACGTGCAGGATTCAAATTACCTATGGGTTCAACACATGTTTCACATGCATTAAAAAAAATTCGCGAAATGAATTTAAATCCGAAAGAATTTTGTAAAATCAGTTTTAAAAATGTTCAAAATGCATTTAAAGAAAAAGAACTAAAGGCGAAAAAAGAAGATGGCTTTTTCTAATTCTTTTTAAAGGTTTAAAGCGAGTTTGACTTTATATCGCATTATGCTTCTATTTTTGTCGAAACCTTTATAAATGGCTTAAAGTCTTTTTTAGGAGTGTGAGGTCCTAAATTGACGAGAATTCTTCGAATGGAAATGAAGGGATTTAAATCCTTTGCAAATAGAATAGAAATAGTTTTTGGTGAGAAGTTTAATTGTGTTTTGGGGCCTAATGGCTCTGGTAAAAGTAATATTTTAGATTCTCTTTGTTTTGTTTTAGGAAAAGCAGGAGCAAAAGGACTTCGAGTTGAAAAATCCAGTAATTTAATATATAATGGTGGGAAAACTAAAAAACCATCCAAAGAAGGAGAAGTTTCTATATGGTTTGACAATTCTAAAAAAGAATTTGATCTTTACCCTGAACAAGAAATAAAATTAACACGTATAATTCGTTCCACAGGACAAGGAATCTACAAGATAAACGATGTTGTAAAAACACGAACTCAAATTTTAGATTTAATGGCTATGGCAAATATCGATCCTGATGGATACAACATAATTCTTCAAGGAGATATAGTCCGATTGATCGAAATGACTCCTAACGATAGACGACAAATCGTTGAAGAAATTGCAGGAATAAATGTTTATGAAGATAAAAAAAATAAAGCTCTGAGAGAATTAGACCGTGTTAACACAAAAATAAATGAGGCAGACATAATACTTGTAGAACGAGAAGCATACTTAAAAGAATTAAAAAAAGATCGAGACCAAGCATTAAAATTTAAAGAATTAGAAGATAGAAAAAAACGTAACAAAAAAACTTTGTTAGTCAATAAAGAAAAAACACACAACAAACAGATTTCTGTCATTGAAGAAGATATTTCTAAAAATAAATCCCAAATTTCTTCTGTGGAAGAAAAAATATCTAAACTTCGAGAAGATATTTCTAAAAACAAACAAGAAATTGAAAACATAAGTACAGAAATTGAAGAAAAAGGCGAAAAAGAACAAGTAAAAATACACAAAGAAGTCGAAGCCTTAAAAGTTTCAGTCGCAATAGACAAACAAAGGTTGGACACTTTAGTTAATGAAGTAGATAAACTTAAATCTCGTCAAGAAGAATTAAAAAATAGTTACAAAGAATTATCTTCAAAAACAACTTATTTAGAAAAAGAAAAGGTTTCTTTAACAAAACAAATTGAAATAAGAAATGTCGATTTAAAAAATATTGAAACACGAATATCCGAATTTAGAAAAAAACATAATTTGCAAGAAGAAACTAAACTAGATGAGAACATAGATGAAATGGATAAAAAAATCGAACAAATCACTTTATCTATGAATGATTTAAGAGAAAAACAACAAATAATTTTAAGGGAAAAAGATAAAGTTGAAATGCAATTACAATCTATAGACGACAAATTAGAAAAAGTTTCTCAAATTAAAAAAGAATATAAGCATGAACTTGAAGCATTGAAAGAAAAGAAACAACAATTCAAAAAACTTGCAATGGATTTAAGTAAAGCATTAAGCGAATCATCTGAATTCGCATTACAATTATCTAATGCAAGAAATAAATTGATTTCTGCCCAAGAAGAGTATGCAAAATTAAATGCACGTAAAGTTGCTTTAATAGAACAAATTGCAGGCGGAAGTGCAATACAAAGTGTATTGGAATTAAGAAAAAAAGATCCTAAAATTTATGGAACTGTAGCAGAATTAGGTACGGCTAAAAAAGAATTCGGTTTAGCTTTAGAAATCGCTGCAGGTTCAAAAATACGCAGCATAGTTGTAGAAGACGATATTACTGCAGCAAAATGCATTAAATTTGTAAAAGAGAAACAATTAGGAGTTATTTCAGTTCTACCTTTAAATAAATTAAAAGCAGTTCAAACAGATTCGAATTTAAGAAATATGAAAACACACGGTGTTAAAGGGTTGGCTTTGGATTTAATGGACTATAAATCTAAATTTGAAATTGTATTTAAACACGTTTTTGGAAATACGTTGGTTGTTGAAAATATAGATGTCGCGAGAAAAATAGGTGTTGGTCAAGCTAGAATGGTTACACTTGGTGGCGACATTACTGAATTAAGTGGTGCAATGCAAGGAGGATATAGAGGAAAACAAAAAACTACTGGTGCATTCACACAAGAAGAAATAAATGAATCTATTAAAAAAATTGAACAAACAATTTCAGATTCCTCTTCAGTTATGAGTTTATTGGAGAAAAAATCTGTAGATAATGATGAATTAATTTCCCGTTTAAGATCTTTAAAAGCAGAATTAGAAGGAGAAATAATTAAAACAGAAAAATCCTTACACTTAGATTCAGATGAATCGGAATTGAGTAATGATGAGAAAAAAACATTACAAAAAAAATTCAAAGAATTAGAATCTGAAGTTGACAACATACAAGATAATATTTCTGAGGAAAACAAAAACCTAGCTAAAATTAAAATTGAGAGACAACAAATAAAAGATAAAATAATGGAATTAAGAAATCCGGCAAAATTAGCTGAATTACAATCATTTGATGAGAAACGGAAAGAACTTCAAGAAGAAATAATGAAACTTGAATCTGAAAGAAAACACACGATTTCTGAGATGGAGACTATTGTTGGTCCTGAAAATAGAAAAATCATAGATATTATGAAACAACATGATAAAGAAATGCAACAATTCATAGAAGAACAAGTCAAATTAAGAAATAAAGTTGCTAAAGACCAAAAAGATTTAACTGAAAAAGAAAAAAAGCAATCTAAATTTTACGAACAATTCAAAGAATTATTTGGAAAACGTTCAAAATTAACAGACGCAGTGA
>CAZCGV010000021.1:0-14432 GCA_964498515.1 uncultured Methanosarcinales archaeon | reverse complement strand
ATGTTCGCATACTACAAAACACAAACTTTAGGAAAAGTTGAGTTTAAAGTAGTCTATTCTATAATTAATTGATGTCCAAAGCTTTATAATTAAGTAACTATTTATTTTTTTTAAAGAAATTATTCAAATGAGGTCAAATAAAATGAAATTTATATCCATAAAAGATGCAATGAAAAAAGGCGAAGGAGAAGTCTCTATTCGTGGTTGGGTTTATAGAGAACGAGGTAGCGCTAAATTAAAATTTGTGATTTTAAGAGACGTTACAGGTACAATTCAGTGCGTTATTGAGAAAGCAATAGTTGGAGAAGAAAAATTCCAAATAGCAGATAAACTTCAAATAGAAGCTTCAATGACTATTACAGGAACAATAAAGAAAGACGAAAGAGCCCCAACAGGTTATGAAATAAGTGTAAAAGATTTCGAATTAATTGGAGAATCTAAAGAATTTCCAATACAAAAAGACCAATCAGTTGAATTTTTAGCAGACAATAGACATTTATGGCTTAGAAGTCAAAAAATGATCGCTATGATGAAAATTCGTAGCACAGTATTTGGTGCAATTGACGAATATTTTAAAGGAGAAGGATTTTATGAATATCATTCACCAATATTCCAAGCAGTACAATGTGAAGGAGGATCTTCGTTATTTTCAGTAGATTATTTTGGAAAGAAAGATGTTTTCTTAGCACAAACTTGGCAGTTATATGCTGAACCTGCAATATTTGCTTTAGAAAAAATATATACCATCTCTCCATCATTTAGAGCGGAAAAGTCAAAAACATCAAGACATTTAACTGAGTATTGGCATGCAGAAATGGAAGTAGCTTGGGCAACATTTAGCGACATAATTGATTATGGAGAAGCTCTGTTAAAACATGTTGTAAAAAAAGTTTTAGAAAAAAATCAAGAGGAATTGAAAATATTAGAACGAGATGTTGAAAAATTAAAACCAACTGTTGAAAAGAAATTTCCAAGAATAACTTATGACGAAGCTTTAAAATTGTTAAAAGAAAAATGTTCTATGGAAATTGAATGGGGCAAAGATTTACGAACAATAGAAGAAGATGAATTATCAAAATTATTCGACACTCCAATTGCAGTAACAAATTATCCAAAATGTGTAAAAGCATTTTATATGAAAGAAGCTTCAGGAGAATCTCCACATGGTGAAGTTGTTCATGGAGTAGATTTTATAGCCCCACAAGGTTATGGAGAGATCATAGGTGGAAGTGAAAGAGAAAGCGACCTAGAAGAAATCAAAAGAAAACTAGAAGCAGACGGAGAAGATGTTTCTCAATATGAATTTTACTTAGATACTCGTAAATATGGTTCAGTTCCACATGGTGGTTTTGGATTTGGTGTAGAAAGAGTAATTTCATGGATTTGTGGACTTGATAACATCAAAGATGCAATTCCTTTCCCAAGAACAATGTTAAGGTATAAACCTTAATTTTATTTTTTTATTAATCTTTTAACATCATTTATTAGTCTCTCTTCAAAAGTTGATTTCTTCTCACCATCATATTGCTCAGTTTCTAACAAACGAATTAACTCAATAATAAATTCTTTCTCATCAAAACCTTCAGGAAGTTTTGATTTATTTAAATTAAAATCAATAGTGTTCAATTCTATGTCCTCAACAGAATCTTCAGTTATAACGATGTCGTCTATTTTTTTACTTTCTAATTTGTTTGTGTTTTTCAAAACAATATGTGCTCCTAAATCCATACAAGCTTTAACAAATTTCTTAAAATTGATTTCAGTAGTTTTCCCTTCAGATAAAGTTCCAAAAAATCTTAACAACACAATCTTATTTTTTAATTCAACTTTTTCCAAACGAAGTTCAAACTCCTCCTCAACCGAGAAAGGAGCTTTACCCTTACAATCTATTTCCAAATATTCAACTTCTTTATTTGGAATTTCAATTAAATCTACTTTTCCATCTTGATAATAAATAAAAGAACCTTTTTTCAGTTTTTGCAATTCAGAAAAATTATTAGGAAATGTAGGCCCCGGAAAAATCACTGGATTTTTCCAACAACCGCAACCAGTCTGCAGTAAGACAGATTCAGTATTCAGACTTCCAGTTTCTGCTTTCTCGTTACAATTTGAAACTGAATTCTGCTCTCGGTTAACTTGTTTCCTGACATGAACATGTCCGCCTGCATAATAATCAAAACCTGGAGGTAATATATCCATGGAATATGATTCCATCATTTCCAAATCTTTAGGCATCATTTCTTTTATCGCAGTGTGAAACATAAAAATCTTAAACTCAGAAGAATGCAAATTAGAATAATCAAGTTTTTCATAACTTTCTTTATCCAACATACCTTTTAATCCATGAATTCCTGTAATGTGTGCTTTAGTTTTCTCATCAACAGTCCAATTTAACATCAAACTTCCAGAAGGAGTAATGTTGCCTTTAAAGACATTTTTCATTAAACCTGCACTTTCTAAAACATCAAGCATAGTTTTTCCATTCGGAGAAAAATCATGACTCCCAGGAATAAAATAAACAGGAATATCAACATCTTTTAATTTTTTTAATTCCATGGCTACGTCTTTTAAAACATCAATTTTAGGTAAAGCTGAATTAAACAAATCTCCTGCTAAAAGAACAAAATCAACTTTTTTATCAATTCCAAAATCGACAACGTATTTGAAATTATCAAGACTCATCAAATTTAACTTTTCTTCTCTATATCCATCTAAATGACAATCAGCTAAATGTACAAATTTCATAAACCAAAGAAAAATATTCTAGTATATTAAATTACGCATAAATTTATAAACTCTAAAATTTTAATCTAACTATGTCAATTATTGGACTGGATATAGGCGGGACTAAAATAAAAGGAATTTTAGTAGATGATTCTGGAAAAACAATATACTCTAAAAAAATATTTATTGAAGATTTAAATCACAAACAAATAATTTCTGAGCTCACATATATAATCAAATTTTTAATTGGAATTTCTAAACAAAAAGTTCAAGCAATAGGAATTTCTATTTGTGGCATAGTTCAAGAAGGAAAATTAATCTCCACAGGCGTAGGCCTACATGATTTGAAAGGAAAAAATCTTAAAAAAATTATTCAAACTAAATTTAACCTTCCAGTAATAATAGAAAATGATGCTAATTGCTTTGCTTTAGCAGAAAGCGTAAAAGGCAAATATTCAAAATATACTAATCTAGTTGGCGTAATTTGGGGCACAGGCGTAGGTAGTGGAATAATAATAAACCAAGAAATTTATTCAGGTTCTAAAGGTGGTGCAGGAGAAATAGGGAAATTAAAAGTTCCAATACTCATAGATTCCCAAACTAAACAAAGTTACAATATTGAACATCTTTGTGGTGGCAAATACATGAAGAAAAGTTATGGAAAAAACATATTGCCTTCTAAAATATTCGATTTAAAAGATGTCGTTGCTAAAAAAATATCTCAAATCGCCCTGTCTGCAATGGCTTGGTCCGTAGCAAACCTCATAAACACTTTAAATCCAGATGTAATCGTTTTAGGTGGAGGTATGAGCAATATTTCTAAAATAACTTACACAAAGTTAAAAAAAGAAGTAAAAAAATATTGCATGCCTGAGTTGTTTTCATCTACAAAAATATATAAATACTCAATATCTGATGACGCAGGTGTAGTGGGCGCAGTTATCCTTGCAAAAACACTCAATCAGTAAGATTTATATAGTTTTATTGTAAAAATTTAGCTGAGAGGGAGATTCATTGACTAAGCCTATTAATAATAATGTTATTCAAGCAACCAAATTTTGGTATTTAAAATCCTCCGAGGAAGTTATTTCTGATTTAAATTCATCTAAAAAAGGACTCTCTGAATCTGTAGCTAAGCAAAAACTTGAAACAGACGGTCCAAACACAATTGCTCAAGAAGAAAAAGGACGAATGTTAAAAATTTTGTTTAGAAACTTTAATTCCATACTAATTTATGTTTTATTAATGGCATCTTTAATTTCTTTATTTGCCGACCATTTATTGGAATTCATAGTTATAATGGTCATTATTTTTGCAACAGGTATTTCTGGATTTGTGCAAGAATATAATGCAGGTAAAGCTTTAGACGCTTTATCCAAATTAACTGTAAAATACGTATATGTTTTAAGAGATGGTGTAAAAAAGAAAATAAAATCACAAGATTTAGTTGTGGGGGATTTAGTTTTTTTTAATAGGGGTATAATTGTTCCAGCAGATATACGTATATTTGAAGCAAACAACCTTTCAGTAAATGAATCTATACTTACAGGAGAATCTGTTTTAAAATACAAAAAATCAGATATCTTAACAGAACAAGATATATTCATAACAGAACAACACAACATGTTATTCTCAGGTACAAGTATTACAAATGGACATGGTTTTGGAATGGTTGTTTCCACAGGGTTAGATTCAGAAATAGGTAAAATATCAACGACGCTTAAAAAAATTGGAGATAAACCCAGTCCCCTGCAGAAAAAAATCGATTCAATGGGTAAAAAATTATCTTTAATTGTCTTATTTATTTGTGTTTTTCTATTTATTATATTAATTTCTCGAGGAGTTTCGATATTCGATACATTACTGTTAGTTAGTGCGGTTGCAGTATCCGGAATTCCTGAATGTTTTCCTCTAGCACTTACAATGTCTTTAACAAACGGTGTTAAAAGGATGGCTAAAAATAATGCACTCATAAAAGATTTAAATTCAGTAGAAACTTTGGGAACTTGTACTGTTATTTGTACAGACAAAACAGGAACGTTAACTGAAAATAAAATGGTTGCAGAAAAAATATATTTTTCGCATGGTTTAGAGGTTACTTCTGAAGGAAAAGAATATGAGCCGACAGGAAAATTTAAATTTAAAGATAAAAAATACAATAAAGAAAAATTAATTTCTTATTTGTCATTTTTCAAATGTTGTGTACTTTGCAACAATGCTGAAACACAATTAAAAGAAAATGAATGGACTCTTTTTGGAGAACCTACTGAAGGAGCGATATTAACTTTAGCCAAGAGTGCGGGTTTTGAAGAACAAGCATTAAGAGAAAATAATCCTCGAATTTTTGAAATTCCTTTTGATCCTTTTGATAAATATATGTTAACGATTAATGAAGATAATTCTAAAAAAACCAAAACTAGAGTTGCTAATATAAAAGGAGCTGCTGAAAAAATACTTTCAAAATGCACTTTTATTCGTACTTCTACTGGAAAAACAACAAAAATAAAAAAATCAGATATTGAAAGAATAACAAAACAAATTTATCATTATACTAACCAAACATATAGGGTTTTAGCAATTGCTTCTAAAACAATTCATAAAAAAACTCCTTTCAAATCTAAAAAAGATAAAGATAAATTAGTTTCAAGTTTTGTTTTTGAAGGTTTAATCGCCATAGATGATCCTGTTAGACTAGAAGTGTTTAAATCAATTGAAGAATGTAAAACTGCAAATGTTAAAGTAATAATGATTACAGGAGATCATAAAGATACTGCAATGAGTGTTGGTAAGAAGTTAGGTTTGATTTCAACACCCAAAGAGTTAGTTCTTGAAGGAATTGAGCTCGATAAAATGACTGATGATGAATTGGATGACATAATATCTCATGTGTCTATTTTTTCTAGAACTACCCCTGATCATAAATTCAGAATTGTTAATTCCTTACAAAGAAAAGGAGAAATCGTTGCAATGACTGGAGATGGTGTAAATGATGCACCTGCCCTTAAAACTGCAGACATAGGTGTTGCAATGGGTAAGTCAGGCACAGATGTGGCCAGAGAAGCATCCAACATGGTTTTAATGGACGATAATTTTTCAACAATAGTAAATGCCATAAAAGAAGGAAGAACCATATATAGTAATATAAGGCGATTTGTTTATTATCTTTTAACAGGTAATATGACTGAAGTTTTTTTAATACTTATCACAGCATTATTAGGTTTGTTAACTCCTCTTACGGCGATAATGATTTTATTCATAAATGTAGTTACAAGCACTTTACCTGCAATGGCATTAAGTATTGAACCTACGCATCCAAAAGTAATGAATCAAACTCCTAGGAATGCAAAAGAAGGATTGCTTTCAAAATATGTTTTATTAAAAATAGTGTCCTTAGTACCCATATTATTTATAGGGACATTGGCTCTTTTTTTATGGGAAATAAATATTGCAGGAATGGATTTAAACAAAGCAAGAACAATGGCATTTGCCGTATTAATTTTATTTGAGCTATTTCACACATTTAACTCTCGTTCATTGCATTCAACAATATTTAACAAAACATTTTTCAATAATAAATACATTTTCATTGCAGTTGGTCTGTCCGTTGTATTAACTTTATTAACAATACATACTGCAGTGGGTAGAATGATTTTTGGAACTACTTTTTTAACAGGTTTCGAGTGGTTAAGTATACTTTTAATTTCATCTTCAGTAGTAGTTGTTTCAGAATTAATTAAAGCGCTGGTCAATAGTGAGTTAAGAGAACAACATTCTTTGAATTTTAAATCTAGAAATTAGTTTTTTATTTTAAGTTTACTTAATTTACCTGATTTAGAATTAATTAAAATGTCATTAGTATTTGGAAGAAGTATACAACCAATAAGCATATCCTCTGTTTCAAATTTCCACAACTCTTTAGGAATTGTAGTTTTATAATCTAATCCTGAATAACTTTCATTTTGATGAGTTATGCCATTTAATCCAGGTACATAATTTAACATATGGGTGCCTTCTCCGTCTAAAATATATAAATTGTGATCATAACTTCCTACAATTATTTCAATACGTCCGTCGTTGTTAATATCTTTTAATATAGGTGTACTTCCAATCCAGAAATTCGTTTCATAAGACCATATCTTTTCGCCTTCTAGATTCAAACAGTATATGTTGTTATCACAAGATCCAAAAACTATTTCTTCTTTTCCATCATTATTTACATCGCCAACAGCAACTTTTGAAATAATAGGCCCTTCCGTTTTGTAAGCCCAGATCAAAATACCGTCCATGTTTAAACAATATATGTTGTGATCTTGTGAACTAGCAACCAGGCATGGTTTGGAATTTATATTTATGATTTCTGAATCTGAATTTATAGGCCCTTCCGTTTTGTAAGACCAAAATTTCTTACCTTTTATATCGTATGCTGAAATTTCTCCATTAATCATAGAAACAATGATTTTATTGCCAATTATAGTTGGAGAATTTTCAATTCCTGCAGGAATTTTAAATGAATGTATCTCCTTACCTTCTGAAGTTAAAATAAAGATTTTGCCTCCAATAGTTCCAAAAACAACTTCTTTCTTTTTATCTCCTACTAAATCAACAAGAGCAGGACTGCCTCGAATAGAGCTTTTTGCATCAAATTTCCAAATTAATTTTCCTTCATCATCTAAACAAAAAAGATTACCTTCTTCAGTTCCAAAAACAATTTCCTTTTTACCATCAAAATTAATGTCATCAATATTGGCGCAGGTATTGGAATTAATAAATCCGTTATTCACAAAAGTCAATTCCACTTTTTTATTTTTTTCATGAGAATCATATGTCCAATTTATTTTTGAATTATTATCAACTGAAACTAATTTACCTTCTTTTGTATTAAATATTATTTGATGTTCTTTCCCCTCTAATTCTAAAACTACTGGTTTAGAAAGAACACAAGATGTATTTTTGAAACTAAAATCTTTTTCAAGCTTACAAATGTTACGTCTAAATAGTTTTTTAAAAGCATAAATTAGTTTCTCCATATTCTTTTTTTAATAACTACGTATATAAATATTTCGTATATTCATTCAATTACACAAAATTTAAATATGTTTGTTTTTATCTTTGATAATATGATTAATCAAATCACATCTTTTGTAATTTTAAACAATACAATCGCACAATATTTGTTATTTTTAATAATAATATTAGGTTCGTTTTATTTAACTAAATTAGCTTACATTTCTTTTAAGAAAATCTTCCATGTAATTGCATCAAAAACTAAATCTAGAATAGATGATTTACTAGTGCAGGCATTGGAAAAACCAATTGTTTTCAGCGTTTTTTTAGCAGGGATTTATTATGGAAGAAGAGTTTTATTTTTGAGTGATTCAATTAATTCTATTTTCTCTAAAAGCTTTACCTCTTTAATTGCTTTAATGATTGCGTGGTTTCTATTAAAAATATTTGATGCGATAATGATAAATTATTTTAGTCCACATTCTTCGAGTAAAATAAAATTAAACGAGTCAATTTATCCCATATTGAGTAAATTGTTGAATTTTGTGATTTTAATAATAACTTTTCTATGGATTGTTCAAAATCTAGGTTATCAAGTCACTTCTTTAATTGCCGGTTTGGGAATAGGTGGTCTGGCATTTGCTCTAGCCGCACAAGACGTATTATCTAACATGTTTGGAGGGGCAGCGATATTATCCGATAAGCCATTTAAAATAGGCAATAGAATCCTTGTTGACGGGATTGATGGATTTGTTAAACAAATTGGTTTAAGAAGCACAGTTCTAGAAACGTGGGACGGAACTAAAGTAATAATTCCAAATAAAAAAATGGCGGATTCTGTTGTTGAAAATATAAGTGCTGAAAGAGCTAGACGAGTTAAACTCATTCTAGGTGTTGAATACAATACAACTGCTAAAAAATTAAATAAAGCAAAACAAATATTATCTGAGGTTGTTTTAAAAAATAAAAGCACAGATGACCATTCTTTAATTAATTTCATAGGATTTAACTCCTCTTCTTTAGACATACAAGTAATTTATTGGATTAAAGATTTGGATAGAATTTTAGATACTAAAGATGAGATTAATTTTGCAATCAAAGAACAATTTGAAAAAAATAAAATTGAGTTTGCATATCCTTCTCAAACAATATATCTTAAGAAATAGTTTTTCATTCTTTAATGGTAACTAAACTTTATAAAGTAATATTTTTATAGTTAGACTATGATTTGTTTTGGGGAAAAGAGGTGAGATACTTTTTCTCAACAAATTTATTAGGTTGGTTTAAATGGACAAGAAAAATGCATTAATTCTGTGGTTTGATCAAGTAGGAATTTCCGACGTTGGATTAGTTGGAGGTAAAAATGCTTCCTTAGGAGAAATGTATCGTAACCTTGTTCCTGTTGGCGTAAACATACCGAATGGTTTTTGTGTAACTTCTTATGCCTACCATTATCTTTTAGACCACGCAGGAATAAGAGATGAAATAAAAAATATTCTGTCTGATTTAGATACTCATAACATGCAAAATCTTTCTGAAAGAGGACATAAAGTTAGAGAATTAATTCGTCATGCAAAATTTCCTGAAGAATTAAATCAAGCAATAACTGAAGCATATGGTCATCTTTGTAATCACTACGGAGATAACGTTGATGTAGCAGTTCGTTCAAGTGCAACAGCAGAAGATTTACCAGATGCTTCTTTTGCAGGTCAACAAGAAACATATCTTAACATTAAAGGACCAAACGATCTACTTAATGCATGTAAACTTTGTTTTGCTTCATTATTTACAAACAGAGCGATAAGTTACAGAGTAGATAAAAATTTCGATCACTTTTCAATTGGGCTTTCAATAGGAGTTCAAAAAATGGTAAGGAGCGATTTAGCTTCAAGTGGAGTTATGTTTTCTATTGATACAGAAAGCGGATTTAAAGACGCAGCATTTATCACAGGAGCATATGGTTTAGGTGAAAATGTAGTTCAAGGAGCAGTTAATCCAGATGAATTTTATGTATTTAAACCAACATTACGTCAAGGTTTCAAACCAATAATTTCCAAAAAAATTGGAGAAAAAGCAATACGTATGATTTATGCAGAAGATGGAAATAAAACCGTTAAAAATATAGATGTCCCACAATCTGAAAGAAAAAATTTTTGTATATCTGATGAAGAAGTTTTAATATTGGCAAAATGGGCTCAACAAATTGAAGATCATTATTCCAACTTAGCAGGACACTTTAAACCAATGGATATGGAGTGGGCTAAAGATGGACAAAGTGGTCAATTATTCATAGTTCAAGCAAGACCAGAAACAGTTCAATCAAGAAAAGATTCTGCAGTTTTAGAAACACATGTTCTTTTAGAATCTGGAAAAAGTTTAGTTGCAGGTAAAAGCGTTGGAGAAAAAATTGGAACAGGACCAGTACATGTCATTAAAAATGTAAAAGATATTGGTCAATTCAAAAAAGGAGAAATTTTAGTTACAGATATGACTGACCCAGATTGGGAACCAATAATGAAAATTGCTTCGGCTATCGTAACGAATAGAGGGGGAAGAACTTGTCATGCCGCAATTATTTCTAGAGAGTTAGGAATCCCTTGTGTTGTCGGAACCAATAACGGAACTGAAATCTTAAAAGATGGACAAGATGTTACAGTGGATTGTAGCAAAGGAGACCAAGCATTTGTCTATGAAGGAAAATTAAAATTCGAAATTCAAAAAACTGAATTAAACAATTTACCCCAGACAAAAACAAAAATCATGATGAATGTTGGAAATCCAGAAGACGCCTTCAAATTAAGTTTCATACCAAATGAAGGAGTTGGTTTAGCAAGAGAAGAATTCATAATCAATTCATACATTAAAATACATCCTTTAGCTCTAATACATTTTAACGAATTAAAAGATTTAACTGTAAAAAAAGAAATAGAAGAACTAACTTATGGTTATGAAGATAAACGAGAATACTTTATAGATAAATTAGCACAAGGGATTGCAAAAATTGCATCTGCATTTTATCCAAAACCAGTTATTCTTCGAATGAGTGATTTCAAATCAAATGAATATGCAAACTTAATAGGTGGAAAAGAATTCGAACCTGAAGAAGATAACCCTATGATTGGTTGGAGAGGAGCATCAAGGTATTACAAAGGAAATTATGTTGAAGGCTTTGCTCTAGAATGTTACGCAATATTAAAAGTTAGAAATGAAATGGGATTAAAAAATTTAAAAATAATGATTCCGTTTTGTAGAACTTTAGAAGAAGCACATAACGTCATGGATGAACTTGCGAAAAATGGACTTCGAAAAGGAGAAAATGATTTACAAGTAATTGGAATGTGTGAAATACCTTCAAATGTTTTATTAGCTGATGAATTTTTAGATATTTTCGATGGATTTTCCATAGGAACAAATGATTTAACTCAATTAGTTTTAGGCCTTGATAGAGATTCAGAAATTGTAAGTCACTTATATGATGAAAGAAATCCTGCTGTAAAAAAATTAGTTAAAGAAGTTATTGAAGTTGCAAATAGAAAGGGAAAGTACATAGGAATATGTGGCCAATCTGTGAGCGACTATGTGGAATTCGCTGAATTTGTAGTTGAATGTGGAATTGGAACAATGAGTTTAAATCCTGATACAGTTGTAAAAACCATTTTAGAAATAGCTGAATTAGAAGAGAAATTAGGGAAGTGATTATTTAGTAATAATGATTCCATTAATGATTTTATTTATTTGTTTTTCTTCATATATTTTTGAATACATTTTATTTATTACTTTTTGTATGTTTTCTTCACTTTCTCCTTTTTTCTCAAGTTGAAATTTCATCATATCTAAGAAAGGAGGAATTAATTTTATAATTCCAGTAGAATCAATATTTAAATAAGGAAAACTACTTATCGAAAAAGATCCTGCGTTTCCATTAAATTCAATTTTTACATTTCCTGTATTCATTTTAAGTTTATTCACGAATATTTTTTTTCCTTCAGTTGTTTGAAATTTATTTTCACCAAACTCTAACTTTCCAAGGAGTTCGTTTAATTTATTCAGTTCTTCTTTATTCAAATTTAAATCATTTTTTTCCTGAACTAATTCTTGTTGTTTTGGACTATTTGTTGTTTGACCATAAACACTTTGAACTTGACCGCCAAGAATTGATAATATTAATACAGTCATGATTAACCTCAAAAATATGTTGGAACCTTTTTTAAGATTGAATTTTTCAGATAATATGTTTAGATTTTTAGAGGTTGTTTCAGTTTTTAGAAATTTAATGATATTTTCCCGACAACTCTTTAATTCTTTTTCAACTTTTTCATCTGCAGTTATTTTTTTAGTATTAAGATATTTTTTTAGTATGTTAAAATAGGATTTTCTACCAAACATCTTATCTTCAAATAGTTTAGAATATATTTCTTTATATATTTTAATAGTTGGTACAGCCGTTACGGGAATTTCTTTTCTTATTACTGCACTTCGCTTAAGTTCATTTTGAAGGTTTTCAAGAAAAAGTTCTTCTTTTTCAAAATTTTCACTAGCTAATAAATCTTGATTTTTATCAATAAAATATCTTAATTGTCTTAGAAGTAACTTGTTGTATCGTTCATACACTTTAGCTTTATTTATTTCCACTTTAGTTTTTTAATTTAAATAATATATATTCTTTTCTATTTAGCTACATTTCAATATATTTATAAAGTAGTTTAATCTAATCATCGTATATTGGTGAGATAATGATTAGAGTAGCAATAAATGGATTGGGACGAATTGGTAGAATGGTCTTGAGAGCAGGCCTATATCACCCAGGAATACAATTTGTTGCTTGTAATGATTTAACTGATAAAGAAACTCTCACACATTTATTCAAACACGACTCAGTACATGGACAATTTCATGGAAAAGTTGGGACTACTAACGATGGTTTTATGATTGAAAATCATGAAATAATTCTATTTTCAGAGAAAGATCCTTTAAATTTACCTTGGAAAAAATTAAACATAGATTTAGTAATTGAGTCTACAGGCATTTTTGTTACCAAAGAAGGAGCTTGGAAACATATTGATGCAGGAGCTAAAAAAGTTCTTATAACTGCCCCTGGAAAAGGCGAAGGAATAAAAACCCTTGTCATGGGTGTAAATGATAAAGAATATGATTCAAACAAAGACCACATAATAAGTAATGCTTCTTGTACAACAAATTGTTTGGCACCAATCGTTAAAGTTCTAGACGATGCATTTGGAATACAAAAAGGATTTATGACTACAACCCACGCATATACTGCAGATCAAAGATTAGTTGATGCACCTCATAAAGATTTAAGAAGAGCTCGAAGTGCGGCAATAAACATCGTTCCAACTTCAACAGGAGCAGCAAAAGCAATAGGATTAGTTTTGCCTAGATTAGCAGGAAAATTAGATGGGCTTGCTTTAAGAGTTCCAGTACCAGATGGTTCAATAACTGATTTTGTGGCTTTATTAAATTCAGATGTAACAATAGAAGATATTAATTTAGTCATTAAAGAAGCTTCTGAAAAGCAATTAAAAGGAATTTTAGAATATTCTGAAGAACCTTTAGTTAGTACAGATATTGTTGGGAATTCACATTCATCAATATTTGATTCAAAATTAACCTTTGCAAAAGGAAATTTAATAAAAGTGGTTTCTTGGTACGATAATGAATGGGGATATTCTAATCGAATTGTGGAATTGATTCGAAAATTATTTTAACTAAATTTATAAATTCAATTAAATTTTAGTTTTTATGGTAAAATATTCTAGACTTTGTGTTTATGTTTTGGAATTAGGAGACAATAGTGATTATTGTTTTAAATTTGATGAAGAACGGTCTAGATTGATTCCTGCAAATTTAAATAGTCCTTTAGAAAAATTGGCTTTTATGTTAAAAAATACATATCAAGAAAACAAGTCTAATTTAGAGTTTGTGAATGGTTCTACAAAGCCAAATACACGTAAATTCAATGAGGCTGAATTAAAGGTTTTTTTGAACTATTTAAGTAAATTTTAACGTTTTCTAAATGGGTTTTCAATAGAAAGATATATAAATGAACTAAACTGAAATATGGCAAAGGGGTGAGTGAATGTTTAAGGTAGCACCATTATCCGGTAGCTTTATGCTAGTTTCTATGTTTGGCATATTATTTTCAACAATGTTTTTAATAAAGTATTCTATAAATTGGGCGTTTATAATAGCGTTTGTTAGTATTTGTATGTTTGTTGCATCATTCATAAGTATGACTAATGCGCCAATTGAAGCTGAATTAAAAATAGATGAACCTCACCAAGTTCGAGAAGCAAGAATTAAGAGGAAGACTAAATGAATAGAACAAGCGTTTATTTTTTTGTAATTGCTGCATTGGTTTCATTAGTCGAAGGCTCTTTTGTAAATGTTTCCCTTGAACTACAAATAGCTACAAAAATAATCTTAGTTTTTTCAGGAATCTTCATAGGATTGTTTTTATTTGAATACGAAAAGGAATTTTTAATCTCAAGCATAGGGTTTATTTTAGCAGGCATGTTTTTATCAAACAATCTTGGTGAATTTTTTATCCATGCGCCTTTTGGAAAAATATTATCTAATTTTGTATTGTTTTTCTCCGCATCAACAATAACAATCGCATTAAAAGAAATGATTGACTATATTTTTAAATCAGGAGGGGTTGAGCAAATACCTCATGAAGGCGTGAC
>CAZCGV010000020.1:0-14439 GCA_964498515.1 uncultured Methanosarcinales archaeon | reverse complement strand
ATGGTTGATGAAGTTAGAGCATTATTTGTTTTAATTTCAGAATTAGATAAAATGAATGTTTGTATTCAAACTCTTGGCGTTTCAGGAATTTTGAAAAAAGCAAAAGAAAATTACATTCAACAATGAGGTATAAAAAATGCAACAAATGCAACATCAAATGATGGGATATGATAGAGCAATAACTATGTTTAGTCCAGATGGACGGTTATTGCAAGTAGAATATGCAAAGAAAACAGTTAGACTGGGTAATACTGCAATGGGTTTTGTATGTAAAGACGGAGTTTTACTTGTAACTGATAAAAGAATCGCAGATAATTTAGTTGTTAGTGAAGCAATTGAAAAGATTTTTCAAATTGACGAACATATTATTGCAACAGCAGCAGGAATTATTTCAGATGCAAGAGTATTAATTGAAAGGGCTCAATCCAAAGCTCAAGATAATCAAATCAAGTATGATTCTCCAGTTGACACTTTAACTATTGTAAAGGATATTTGTTCTTTAAAACAGTTATGTACTCAATCTGGTGGTTTAAGACCTTTTGGGGTTTCATTATTAGTTGCAGGCGTAGCTGAAGATGGAATGAGGTTGTATCAAACAGACCCAACGGGATTGTATTATCAATACAGAGCAAGTGTTATTGGTGAAGGAGAAACAGAGATCGGTGAATTACTTCACAAAGAATACAAAGAAAATATGAAAATTGAAGATGCTCTTAAATTAGCAATAAAGGGATTAAAACAATTTTTAGGCGAGGCTTTTTCATTAGAACGATTAGATGCAGCATATATTGGTGAAGATCGAAAAATGAAAAAATTAAACAAAGAAGAATTGACTAAATACATTAAATAAGAGGCGAGTTGTATGGTAAAAGGAAATATGCTTATTGATGACAGGAAACAAATAGCGATTAATGTTGTTAAAATGAAAACTCATGGAAAATACTTTGAAGTAGCTATTGATCCTGAAAAGACTATTCAATACAAGGAAGGAGAAAATATCCCTATGTCGGAAATAGTTGAAGCAGAGCATATTTTTACTGATATGAAAAAAGGATTATTTGCCAGTTCAGAAGATTTAAAAGAAGTTTTTGGAACTTCAGATGCTTTGAAAGTTACACAAATTATGTTAGACAAAGGTGAAATACAATTCACTCATGCATATAGGCAAAAACTACATGAACAGAAATTTAGAAAAATTGTAACTACAATACATAGAATGGCAATTGATCCTCGAACAAAACTACCGCATCCAATAAATCGGATAGAAGCCGCGTTGGAAGAAGCTAAAATAAAAATTGATGATGCAAGAAGCGCAGATAAACAAATCAAAGAAATAGTAATAAAACTTCAACCAATAATTCCTCTATCGATAGAAGAATTTTCTTATTCAATACATGTGCCTGTACATTATGCTAAAAATGTACAAAACTTATTGAAGTCGGAAGCAACAATTCTAAATGAAAAGTGGATGGGAGAATCAGGAGCTATTTTTAATTTTAAAGTTCCTGCGGGTAAAAGTAGAGATTTAATAGAAAAAATTAATGGTCAAACGCATGCAAGCGTACAAATAGATAAAATATAGGAGATGTAAAAATGAGTAAATTATTAATAGAAGAAAAAGAAGTTGTCGTACCTGGACAAATTGTCGCAGAAGGTATGGATTATCTTCCAAGTTATGGAACATATAGGCTTGGAGAAAATATTTTAGCGAATAGAGTCGGAGTGGTTTCTTTAGATGGAAAAGTAATAAAAACAATTCCATTATCTGGAAAATATATGGCTAGAAGAAATGATGTAATTATAGGTCAAGTTTTTGACATTATGTCGTCTGGATGGAGATTAAAAATAAATAGTCCTTATGGTGCTATGATTCCTGTAAAGGATGGAAGTTTTGAATTTATTCCGCGTGGAGCAGATTTATCAAGATATTATCAAATTGATGACTATGTTGTTTGTAAAGTTACAAATATAACAAGTCAAAATTTGATTGATTTAAGTGCTAGAGGACAAGGTCTTCACAAACTTCGTGGTGGACGAGTTGTTCACATTAACACACATAAAGTTCCAAGAGTTATAGGGAAAAAAGGTTCAATGGTTTCTATGATTAAACAAGCAACTGGATGTAAAATTGTTGTAGGACAAAATGGAATTGTTTGGTTAAGTGGAGAAGATCCTAAATTAGAAAACTTAGCTGTAAGAACTATTGAAAAAATTGACAGAGAATCACACATATCTGGTTTAACTGATAAAATAAAATTATTTTTAGAAGAAGAAACTGGCATGACTTTAGATATTTCAAAAGAAGATATGTCTGATGAAGAAGTAGAAGCAGTTAATTTCGAAGATAGTGAAGAGAATTTAAGCTTTGAAGAACATAATTCTAATAAAAAAGATAATAACGAGGATGAATAAAATGAAGAGAGTAGATGGAAGAACTCCTGAAGGTTTAAGACCTATCGAAGCAAAAGCAGGAGTAATAAAAAACGCAGAAGGAAGCGGTTATTTTAAAATTGGAAAAACTTGGGCATACGCAACAGTTTATGGACCGAAAGAAATTGTTCCAAGATTTATGATGCGACCTGACAAAGGAATTTTAAAAGTTAATTATAATATGATGCCATTTTCAGGACAAGGAGAAAGAGTTAGACCTGGTCCAAATAGAAGAGCAAGAGAACTAAGTTTAGTTTCTGAAAAAGCTTTGGCTTCTGTATTGGATTTAACCAAATTCAAAAATAGCGGTGTTGAAATTTTTATTGAATTACCTCAAACGGATGCAGGAAGTAGATGTGCAGGTATTTGTGCTGCTTCAATTGCTTTAGCTGATGCAGGATTTGTTATGAAAGATATGGTTGCTGCTGTTGCTGTTGGAAGAGTTAAAGGAGAAGTTGTTGTTGACTTAAGTTATGAAGAAGAAGCTGATGAAACAGACGGCGGTGCAGTGGATACTGCTATGGCAATGATCCCCTCGAGTGAAGAAGTAACTTTACTTCAAATGGATGGTCAAGTAACTAAAGAAGAATTGATGAAAGCCATCAATATGGGTAAAGAAGCTTGTAAACAAATTGCTGAGATTCAAAGAGAAGCGATAAGAAACAAATACAAAGTGGAGGAGTCACAATGAATTACACTGAAAAAGAACATTTATTGAAAAGTTTAAATGCAGGATATAGATTTGATGGAAGAGCATTAGAAGACTGGAGAAATTTAGAAATCGAAACAGATTTGATTTGCACTTCTGAAGGTTCTGCAAGAGTTAAACTTGGCAATACTGAACTTATTGCAGGAGTAAAATTATCGATTGGTTCACCTTTCCCTGATAGACCTAAAGAAGGCGTATTAATGGTTGGTTGCGAATTGTTGCCAATGGCGCATGAATCTATTGAAAGTGGTCCACCAAGTATCGATGCAATTGAAATTAGCAGAGTTATTGATCGAGGTATTCGTGAAAGTAAATCTGTGGATGTGGAGAATTTATGCATAGTTCCTGGCGAAAAAGTTTGGATTGTAAGTGTAGATATTGTTCCATTAAATCATGATGGAAACATAATTGATGCTGGTGCAATTGCAGCTTTAGTTGCTTTGAAGAACACTAAGTTTCCTGAAATTGTGGATGGCGTTGTGGATTATAAACATCTTTCAGACAAAAAATTAATCGTTGAAAAGGAACCTATTGCAGTTACAGTTGGAAAAATTGGAGATCATTTAATTATAGATCCAACTAAAGATGAAGAAGATGTTTTAGATGCTAGACTTACTTGTACTATTGGTCAAGATGGAAAGTTTTGTTCTTTACAAAAAGGCGGAGAAACTCCATTTACAATTGATGAGGTTGATAAAATCTTTGAATTGGCAATGGTTAAGTCTGACGAAATTCGAAAACAACTTTAATTTTTATTTTATTTTCTTTTTTTAATACTAACTAAATACTAGTTCTGAATTCTGATTCTGCATGCTGTATTCTGCTTCCAGTCTTCTGCATGCTGTATTCTGCATTCCGCTTTACCAGTCTTTATTTGCCATTTCCAGGGATTCTTCATCACTTACATAAATCCATTTTCCATAGAAAACATATCCTGAAAGTTCTTCTTGTTTTGCAAGTTTAGGAAAAACATCAATTTCAAATCTACCATATCCTTCAGGAATCATTTCTAAAACTTCTGGTTCTAATATGTAACATCCTGCATTAACTAAGTTTGAAGGAATTTTATGTTTTGGTTTTTCTTCGAAGGAGAATATTTTTGTACCATTTAATAAAACAACTCCATAATTACTTACATCTGGAACAGATGTTAAAGCGAGTGTAGCCATAGAACCTGAATTTCTGTGGAATTGAAACATTTGATCTATATCTATTTGAAATAAGGAATTGGTGTTACACACAACAACTGGTCCCGTTATGTGTTCTGAAGCTAATTTAAATGCACCCGCAGTTCCCATGTATTGAGGCTCTTCGATATAAATAATATTTTCTTTAAAATTTGTATTGTCAAATAATTCTTTTAATGGTTTGAGAGTTCCTTTTCTCCCTACAATAATAAAATCATTTATACCATATTTTTTTAAAGAATACATTATGTGCATTATTATTGGTCGTCCGTTAACTGATTTGTTTGAAGGGCTTTTTTTAGATTTTCCTAAGCCGATTTTTAAGGGTCCACCTGCTAAAAGTATTGCTTTGGTTAAATTCTTTTTTCGAAGTGCTTTATTTAATAACAATTCTATTGCGTGACTTCTATTTTTTATAGTTTGTCCATCAACAGTATTATCAACATCATTAATTATGCCATTATCTAAAGTTATAGTTATTCGTTCTTTCATTTTACCCTCCGTATGATAAAGTATGATATAACGTATGATAAAGTATGAGGGTATAATAACATTAACCATATATTATATATATTGTATGCGTTAAATTTAAATTTTAAATTTCTTTATTACAAGACATTTATATACTTGAATAAATTTTTTTTAAATTATGAATTTTCACCAGTGTATACGAACATTAAAATGCAGTTTAATTAGTACTTTACTTTATTCATGTTCATTGGATTTTGTAGATGCAGTTGAAATTAAATATGATTCAAAAGGAAGAGAAGAAGAAATAATTATAGGACGAGATTACAATAAAGATAACGTAATTGATTACAAACTCCATCAAAAAAATACATATGATGGGAATAATAACTTAATTGAGATTTTATATAAAGAGTATGCTAAAGGAACTGCATTAACTAAAATTTACAAGGAGTATAATTTTGAATATGATTCCGAAGGAGAAATTTCTTCTTATAATCGAGCGATTGATACGGATTGTAATGAATCTTGGGACAGTTATGAATTAGTGACTTGTGAATGTAAAGAAAATTTATTTTAATAAAATAAGTGGACTATATTTAATTCAAGCATTCTAACATGCTTGTAATGCTCCAAATTTGTTGTCTTGTAAAAGAATCTAAATTCGCATCTGAAGCAATATCATCTAAATCAGACAATAATTTATTTATTATTAAAGACATTGTAGTCTCATCCATTTTTTTTAATTCTTTAGAAATTTGATTTAATTTTGCTTTAACATTTCTTGGAATGTTACTGTCTGTTTCTAATTCAGAAACATATAATATTAATTCTTGAAGTTGTTCGTCCATGTCACTCACCTTAATTTTTCATTTGAGATAATAATTGTTTTTGTAATGAATCCATTTGTTCTCTTAGAGTTTTTTCTTGTTTTTCAATCGCAGTCATTCTTACAGCACTGATTTCTTTTTCTGATTCTAATGACTTTATCAAATCTTTGGAAGGTTTTTTTAACATAACTTGTCCAACTATTTTGTAAGCTGTGTCTACTTTGTTTAATTCTTCTATTGCGTTGTTTGCTTCAAATATTTGTTTTTGTAATAATTGTTTTTGAGAAATTATTGAAGATAAGTTTTGTTCAACAATACTTAATTTTTGTATTAATTCTTCGTTCATTTAGATTCCTCATCAACTATTTTTTTTGTTCTTTCGTAAATGGACAATGTTTTTAATATTACATTCATTGAAGATCTTAAAGCCACAGCATCATCTGCAACTAATTCAAAAATTAAATTTTCTTCATCTTTTATTTTGTATCTTGCTCTTGATGAAAACTCTTTATCTTCTAATTCAAATAATTTAATTAAATCTTCTTTTTCTTTTTTGTCTAAACTTTTTAAAACTAAATTACATTCAGCTTTCATCGTGCTTTTACTTTTGTTGGAGTTGTTCTCGCTTTGAAAATTATTTTAGCGCCACAATAAATACATCTAACTTTTTTCTTGATGTATTGATCTTTTATTTCTTTGTTACAAGAAAAGCATCTATATTCTGTCATGGTAATTCCTCTTTATTTTAAAAATAATTGCTAAAAATCTTGCGATCTTTGAGCAAATTAAATTTGAGTTGTTCCTACTTTTAATTTTGGTAGTTTTGCAACTGTATAAGCCTTACTTGTGAATTTTGAACCACATTTAGTACATGCCCAAATTCCTGCAGTTTCTCTTTTTACAGCTGTTCTAGAGCAATAAGGACATTTATGATCTGTATGTTGTTCAGTTTCTATTTTTCCAACTTTATCTTTTACAGTTTTACCATATCGGCTACCTAATCTCTTTGTTGAACCGTATGTTGTTTTTTTTGCCATTTTTAATACCTCTCATAACCAATTTTATGAGATGATGAACGTGAGTTCTTCACCTTTTGTAAGTTTGATTTAAATGGGGTTACCCAGATTTGAACTGGGGTCCTATGGTCCCAAACCACAGATGATAGACCAAGCTACACCATAACCCCGCAAACGTGTAATTTTGCGCAGTTTGAGGAATAAGATTTTGTTTATAAATCTTTTCTTAGAGAAGATTGTATTTAAACAGGCTATAGGGCTTGAATTTAAGTGTTTCATGAAGCATAGTGTTTTAAAAGATTACAGGACCTATTTTCTTCTTAAACTCTTCAATCAGTAAAACTGGTGAAGGATCCGTCTTATATCTTAAAGCAAGGTATATCGCAATTAAATCTCCAACATAAACTGCTGAAATCAATTTTGTTAAGAAATCGTCTCCACTTAAAGCAATTTCTGTTGTCGCCACTCCTTTTGTATTTGTTATATCTTTCATTGAGTCCATTCGTTTTTGTATTCTTCTATGGTCATGATTAAATCTGAATGTTATTATGTGATAACTTGCTTTTAAATTTGTGAATCCCATCAACTCATTATGGTTTAATTCGCTGTATGCATGTGAGAATGAATGTACTTTTGCATTTTCATTTATTGCAGTTTTTAGTCTATATGCTACAGGATACATCAAGTTTGAGGAATAAATTAAAGGTATTTTGTCCACTAATTTTTCACTTATAGATATTGCCAAGTCTTTAAAATTGGGTTTTAAAACAGTATTCATTATTTGTATTACTGAGTTATCTTGAGGAGGCAACACTCTTAATTTTTCTAAAGCCTTTAAAAAGGGAAAGAACAAATAGGAGATTGCTGCTGTTCTAGGTTGATATCCTTTTGGAACTTGTAAAAAAGGAGTTTTATTCATATTACAAATTTCTTCTAATTTACCGCCTGAAGAGACTGTAAAGATATTTTGAGTTATTCTAAAAGCCGTTTTATAGGCACTAAGAGTTTCTTCTGTTTCTCCTGAATATGAAGCTACAAACACAAGAGAATTGACCGTTACGGTTTTTGGGACGTTATAATCTCTAACTACAAATATGGGTTTATTTATGCCTAAATGGATCAAATACGCCTTTAAGAAATCAAAACTTATAGCTGAGCCACCCATTCCTATAAAAACTAATTGATCTATAGGTGCTTTTAATGGTTGAAAACTCCATTGTTCGCCCATATCGAACGCTTTTTTGATATCTTGTGCAAGACTTCTGTATTGCGATAATATGTCTTCTGTATCAAACGACAAATAATCTTCAGGAAATTTTAGATAATCCATTTTAAACCCTCGCTATTATTAACATGCACACATATATAAATTTATTACTTTTAAAGGCTAGTTTTTTAAAGAAAACGGAATTTTTAAAGATTATGCTTAGGATCAAAATTGAAACATTTGGATGTGCTCATAATCAAGCAGATTCTGAAACTATGAGTCAATATTTAATTAATTCAGGGTTTGATTTAGTTGATATTGATTATGATTTGATTGTTTTTAATACTTGTACTGTTAAAAATCCTACTGAAGATAAGTTTTTTTCGCGTTTAAGCAAAGAGAAGAAGCCCGTCGTTATTTGTGGTTGCATTCCTCAAAGTTATCCTTGTGATGTTCGTTTAAAAAATTATTCTTTATTGGGTTTGGATAATTTAGATTTGATTGTGGATATTGTTCAGAAAACTTTGAAAGGAGAAGTTGTTCATATTTTAGAAAGGAAAGATTTTGAAAGAAATTTTCTTCCTTCTTTTAGAGAAAATAAATTAATTGCTAAAATTCCTATATTGCAAGGGTGTTTGGGAAATTGTACTTATTGCAAAACTAAATTTGCACGGGGAGATTTGAAAAGTTTTTCTTTAATGTCGATTTTATTTCAGATTAAACAAGTATCAAGTGAAGGGGTAAGAGAAGTTTGGCTTGTTTCTCAAGATAATGGTTGTTATGGTTTAGATGCGGGTTTAACTTTGATTGATTTATTAAGGGAAATAGTTAAATTGAATTTAGATTGTAAAGTTCGTATTGGTATGTTAAATCCTAATTTTGCATATGAATATAGATTTGAATTAGCCGAGATATTAACTCATGATTGTTTTTACAAATTTTTACATATTCCTGTACAAAGTGGAAGTAATTCTGTTTTAGAAAAGATGAATAGAACTTATTCTATTGAGGAGTTTGAAGAAGCGCTAAATGTAATCAAAGGAAAAAATGTGGATATTACTTTTTCTACAGACATAATTTGTGGTTTTCCTAATGAAACTGAAGAGGATTTTGAAAAAACAATTAAATTAATTTCTAAATGGGAATTTGTTTTGGTGAATGTTTCTAAGTTTTATCCTCGTAATGGAACTGTTGCTGCGTCTATGAAATTATTGCCTACCGATGTTGTTAAAAAAAGAAGTTCTAGCTTGATGAAATTGATTAAAGATCAGAAACCTTTGGATAAATATTTAGGTTGTAAAGTAAAAGTTAATTTTGTTGAGAAAAATTTGGGATATACAGATAATTATATTTCTGTGCTTGTTGAGACTGACGAAAATTTGAGTGGGAAAATTTTAGAAGTTGAAATTATTAGTTATGGAAGATTTTCTTTGGTTGGAAAACTTAATTTTTCTTTTTAACGTATTTTGTTTTCATGAATAATGAATTAGGGATGTGTAAAATATCTCCATTTTTAGCTTCAATACGTACTTCAAAAATATTCATGTCAACTATTTTTCCATTTATATTTTCAAGGGAAATTTTGGTGTCAATATTTATTAGATTTTTTCTTTTGATTATCCAACCAGCAATTATGTTTGGCAAACTATCTTTTAAAGCAAGTATGAAAGATATTGATAAAATTAATATTATCGCAATGAATAATATGTTTAATAATAATGATGTTATACCTACGTAATTTAAAGCTAATACTGTGAACAATAGATAAATACTAACTTGAATTAAAGCGGAAATTAAACTTATTACAGAATATTTAAATCCTGTTTTTTTCTTTAATTTGTCATCGAAATTTTTAAAGATTTTATGTATGAATTTTCCTGCTAAACCTCCAAGAATTAATCCAATTATGAATATTATTATTGCTATAGTTATGTTTGTTAAATAGGGATTTGTAGTAAACAAAGAGTCCTTTGCTAAAAGTAATGTGTCGTTCATATTTTGTTTGTGATGTGTTCTCCTTTATAAATTTTTATACATTTAACAAGGAAAGAAGGTAATCTTTTTTAAATTTAAATCCCTGTTGTTTAGTTAATTTGGCTATTGCTTTATCTGTTCTTGAGCCATATTGTGCTGCTCGTTTAGGCCTTTTAGCAAATTCTTCTTGTAGTCCTAATCTTATTGCAGATTTTCTTAATATTATTTTTTTATCGTCTTTTGAAATTTTGTATTTTGAAGGAATTGTCATAGCGTATTCTATTAATTCTTTGTTTAAGAAAGGAATTAAACCTTCAACTTTAAAATGATTTGTGATTTTAAGCTCTCTAACTAAATCTCTTTCAAACATAGATTTTAAGCCATTCCAACATTCTTGATGAGGGTCGTTAGATTTATCGTGTCTATCATATCCTGCAAATAATTCTTCGCTTCCTAAACCACCGAATATATGTGTGCAACGGAGTTCTTTTAGTTTTTTTATTCCTGCAACTTCAACAGAACCAACGCCAACATTTACAACATCAGAATATTCTTTTCCTAATATTTTAGTTGTTTCTTTGAATAAATTGTGTGCTTCTTTTGAATTTATTATTTCTTCTACGTAGTTTAAATTTAATTTTTTTGCAACTATTCTTGAAGTTTCTAAATCTTCGGGAAATTTAGTTTCATCATCTTTAAATCCAACAGATATTGCAATGAAAGGGATTTTATTTTTTTGTAGTATATATGCAATTAATGTTGAATCGACTCCTCCTGAGAATAAAAGTCCTAGTTTAGTGGATTTTTTTGCTAAAGTTAAAATTACGTTCTCGATTTTTTTTGAAAGAGTTAGAATATGAGTTTGTTCTGTATCTTTTGATAATTGTATTGTTGATTCTAATTCAGTTATCCATTTTTCCCAAGATTCTTTTGTTTGAGGAAGTTCTGACATAATATTAGAAACATGAATAGATTTAAAACTTTAATCATTATATAGTCGACGACTTAATTAAATTGTGTATTAACACCTTGACATAAAATCAGGAAAACAAACGATTATGCAGGTTGTTTGACGAAATATTTGTGAGAGACGAACAATAGTTTGTCGTGTAATACAACAAATTAATGTCACAGACTAATAATGCTCGATTTGGTAATTTAGAATGTAAACTTGATTATTATCTATAACTGTTGTGAATTTTTGTATTAATTCAATGATTTTATCTAATCCTATCAAAGGTTCTTTTTTCAAATCGAATTCAACATTTACAAATTCGATTCTTGAGTGGTTTTTGAAATTTGTTAAACTTGTAAATATGTAATCGGGATTTAATTTATATGTTTCTTGGTTTAATTTTAATAAATAGTTTTTTTGATGAAGTGCTTCTAAATCCTTATTTACATCAATATTTGTTCCAAGAGTTTTTATTAAATCTAATGCTTTAAATGATTTTTTTGTAAATGCGGTTTGTAATAAAGATAATTCTTTTTTAGTTAGTTTATGTAATTCAGGCAATATTTTGGTTTCAAACTGATCTATATTTGTAACTATTCTTCCTTCTATTTGTTCTACAATTAAATTAAATTGTGCATCTTTTTCTTTACAAACAATTTGATATGCTGGTATGAGGATGGTACTTATTTTTTTTATTTGTTTTTCACTCATTATTTGAATGTCTTGTTTTGTTATTGTTGGTTTTATTATTGGAAGAAGATTTTTTTCTTTGAATGTTTCTAATTCTTTTAGTAAATCTTGTTCTTTGGTGAGGTTTGTTTCGTTTGGTTCTATACCTTCAAGAATGTTTATACTGTGTCCTCCGTGTTGACTTCGTCTAGGTCTAATGTTAACGAATAAAGGTACATCTGTTATTCCTGTTATTAATGCTGTACCTATAGTTAAGTTTTGTATTTCACTTTCAGTTGTAGATGTTATTCCTTCTACGGAAGATGTGATTGCTTTCAAATCATTTGGATTTGTTAACTTCATTATTATTTGTGTTGTGCATTGACTTATAACGGATTTATCTATTCTTGCTGGACGTTGTGAGATGACGCATAATCCTAAACCAAATTTTCTTCCTTCGCTTGCAATGGTTCGCAACATTTTAGAAGATTTTTTTTCACCAAAACTTCGTTCGGGGCAAAAATTGTGTGCTTCCTCTATTACAAGAAAAAAAGGAGGAATCTTTGTTTGTTTTCTTAATTCAAATAAGTCTTTGGTTAATTTGTAAACTATGATATCTTGTATATCTGGATCAAGTCCTCGTAGATTTATTATCGATGCAGTTCCTGATTTAATCATTTCATGATAGGGTGTTGGGGCGGGAGAAAATATTTCTAGATTTTTTATTTGTTCTAAAAGTCCTATTAATCCCCATTTTATGTTTGAATCTTCTGCGTGTAAAGCGAGTATTATTTCTGAAATGTCTGTTGATTCTGCTGTTTTTATTGCGTTATGTAATAATCCAATTTGATTGCTTGAAAGTTTTTGTGGTAAAATTTCAATTAATTCGGAAGGTGTAAAATCGTTTGGTAATTTTAATGGTTTAGCATAAATATTAATTTTAGTATCTGAATATTCTTGAGTTGGGAATCCTTTTGGAGAAATATTAAATTGAGCCATGCGTTCTATTTCATCTTCTGTGGTGTTGGGAGATTTTAAAGTAGAATATTCTCCATGCGGATCGATAATTAACAAGGGTACTTTTTTATCAATTATTTCTTCAAGAAGCACTCCTACTGCGTAGCTTTTCCCAGAACCTGACTTTGCTAAAACTGCTAAATGTTTGGTTAATAATTTTTTTAAATCTAAATTTATATTTATATCTTTTCCATCTAGTTTTCCTATGTAGGCTCCATTTTCAGGATGAGTTAATTGTATTGTTTCTTCTATTAAAGATATTTCAGCTAAAAATACTTCTGTATTTGGTTCTAGTGGGATTCTTAAAGATTTTACTTTTTTATCTTTTTTATCAATGTATCCTATTATTTGGCAGGATGCAATTGTAGATTCTTGTGTTTTTTCTAATTCTATGATTTGTGCGAGAACATAATCATATACTTCATGATATACTTGTATGTATTCGAATTTTTTTACTTCTGCTGTTGCTAAGAACTTGAATTCATTTGTAGTTACTTTTCCAAATATTTTTCCTAGAAGCATATTCTAGGTTGTGGGCATTCCTTTAAAAGTTTTGCTCATCTGATGGAAATTAGAGTTATATTTATAAAGGTTAATTACTAAATTTAGGTTATGAATCCTTTTAAGAGGTACGACATAAGAGGAATTTATCCTTATGAACTAAATGAAGAGTTTGCATTTTCTTTAGGAGGTGCAGTTGTCTCTTTTTTAAAAGGTAAAAAATTAGTTATTGGTAGAGATGGTCGAACCAGTAGTAATTCTTTATTTTCTAGTTTAGTTGAAGGCATTATTTCTTGTGGTTGTGATGTGATTGATATTGGTAGATGTTCAACTCCTCAATTTTATTTTGAAATTTATAATGGCACAGCAGATGGAGGGATTATGATTACTGCAAGTCACAATTCTAAGGAATTTAATGGTTTTAAAATTTGTGGACCTAATGCTAAGCCTATTTTTGAAGACAATGGCTGGGATAAAATACAGAAATTGATGAATGAAGATTTAAAATCTAATGAGAAAGGTCATGTTCTAGTTAAGAATTTATTTAATGAATATGTTAAATTCTTTTCTAAGTTTAAAAAAAATATAACTAAAAAAATGAGAATTTTAGTTGATTGTGGTAATGGTATGGGCATAACTGAAGTTAAAGCTTTAGAGAAACTTTATCCAAACATTCAATTTGAAACTATTTTTCAGATAATAGATGGTTCTTTCCCTAATCATGAATGTAATCCTGTGAAAAAAGAGAATTTAAGAAAATTATTAGAAGAGATTAGGATAAAAAAATATGATTTAGGTTTTGCTTTGGATGGTGATTCTGATCGTGTTGTGTGTGTAACTTCGTCTGGTTTTGTTATTCCTTCAGATGTTTTGATTGCCATTTTGGCCGGCGAGGTTTGTGTTGAAGGGGATAAAGTGGGTTATGAGGTTCGTACGGGTACTTCAGTAGTTGAAGAAATTCAAAAAAAGTTTGTTCCAAAAATTTATCCTTCAGGGCATGCTTTAATTAAACAAGGCATGATTAAAGATAATTGTGTGTTTGCTGGAGAAAAATCCGGGCATTACTTTTATCAGAAGTTTCATTATTGTGAATCCGTTCTATACACTATGATGGTTTTAATGAATGTTGAGGATTTGGATAAGAAAGCTAAAGAGATTATTTCAAGAAAGTATTCTTTGGAAGAAAGAAATTATGCTGTAAAAAATAAAGATGGTGTTTTAAGTTTAATTGAAAAAGAGTTTTCTTCTAATAAGATTTTAAAAATTGATGGTTTGAGTGTTTATGGAAAGAGTTTCTTTTTTAATATTAGAAAGAGCAATACTGAGGATTTGGTTAGATTAAATGTTGAAGGAGATAGTAAAAAAATTGTTGATTTAGTTCTTGAGAAGATTGAGAAGATTATTTCTTAATTAGTATATTTGTTAGTCTTAATAACAAAATAGACTAAAATTAGTATATTTGTTAGTCTTAGTTAC
>CAZCGV010000019.1:0-15317 GCA_964498515.1 uncultured Methanosarcinales archaeon | reverse complement strand
ATGTCTACAACAATTTGTGCATGAATTTGATTGTTCTTTTCTTCTATAATCATGTCACTATATGTCATGTTTTTGATTTGATTTTCAATTTCGTAATTTTTTACTTTATCGCCTGAAACTTTTACATTTAGTTTATACATATTGTTTTCGTTTTTTATTGTTAAAGATTGAATGTTTGGAAGAAGTAAACTTTCTTCGTCGAACAAAATTATAAATTCATTTATGAAGTCGTATAGTAATGTTGTGATTTTTTTATTTTCTAGGGAAAATTCTTTTGTTTGGATGGATTTAACTTCTTTTTTACCTAGCATTGTTTCGTAAATTGCTTTTATTGCTGTTTGGAATAAATCTTCGTATGAAGTTGCAACTATGGCAATCTTTTCGTCTGCTGTGTGTTCTAAGAATTTAAAAGTTCCCATTTATAAAGAAATAGAGGGGTTATTTTTAAATGTTTACTTTGTTCAATATTGTTTTTGCAAATTTCTCGGCAGAGGGTGGTCCGTTTGCGGTAATTATTTTTCCGTCAATTGTAACTTCTTCATCTGTAAATTTTGCACCAAATTTTTCTAGAATTTTTGCAGGTTCTCCATTGCCATTCCAAACAGTGGCTTTTTTACCTTTCAACACGCCAGACTGAGCCAAGATTATTGGTGCGATACATATTGCACAAAGTAATTTATTTTGTTTTACTGCTTCTTTACAAATATTTAAAGCGAATTCATTGTTTTGATAAACTAATGCTCCTCCTCCACCAATAAATACAACAACATCATAGTCTTCAACATTAACTTCAGATATATTTAAATCGACTATTTGTTCATTACCCATATGACTTTGAGCAATTTTTTCTGTTGATGCCGTGGTTAATTCAATTTTATTATCTAAGAAAATTTGTTTAGGAACAGAATATTCTAATTCTTGGAATCCTTTTGGAGCGATAATTTCTAAAACTCTTACCATTTCATGAATTGTGAAAAGTCTGCCAATTCTTTTTTTGGTTTTAATTCTTCATCTTCATCTGAATCAAACATATTAAGTAATTCATTTGCAGAAGTTCCTTTATTTATTTGACTTGTAGATGGCAATTCATTATCAAAAATCATATTTGGTTCGGAATGGGTTGTAGTTATATTTAATTCATCTTGGGCGTCTACGATTTTTCTCAAAAAGTCTATTGCGTGTGCAATATGCTCTTTGGAATCTTTCTCGGTATCAATTGTTAGGACTGTCATGTTACACTTATTTAGAAGAGGAAGTATTTAATTATTTTGATTTTTAAGCATATTTTAGAAGTGCTTCAGATATTTTAGTTTCAATACCGTCAAATTTGGTTTTGTCTCCATGTAAATAAATTATTGTTGGGGGATTAAGATGAGGAAAATGTTTATAATTAATTATTGTATTATCTAATAACCAAATAGAAATATCAAGACGATGTTGTTCAGAATAGTCACAAAGGTTTTCTGCACCAATATGTGTCATCAATTCTTTAAAGTTTGAGTGTTCGAAATGACCGACATTGTAACCGGAATGGATTATTTTATGCATCGAATATTAAAATATGAACAGAGCATATTTAAGTGTTGTGAATTATAATTATAATTCTTCTTTTTCTAATATGAATTCATCTGCTGTGGGATAAGTTTTAGTTATTGTGGCAGAAAATTTGGTTGAGAAATCTTCTTTTATTTCTTGCCAAATATCTTTTAAAACTGTTGGATGAATCTTTATTTTTCCTTTTTGAAGGGAAAGTAATTCATATGGAATATCAAAATATTCTTTTATTTCTTCAAATTCTTTTAAAGTTATTTTTCCTTTTTCTTTAAATAGCTCTCCTTTTGTAATCATGCCTTCTTCATCTACGGAATCATAACTATTTTGTATGGATTGAGCTCTTAATCTTAATCTATTAGCTAGTTGTACTGCGTCTTTAAATTGACAAGAGCAATAATGTACGGGAAAATTTATTTTTTTGCCGTATTCAACACATTTTAAAGCGGTTTCCTGGCTTCCTTTTAGTGCATATGAAATGTTGTTTTTTAATTTATATTTTCTTTCTGACAATCTTTTGTCGTTTGTATCTGAAATTTCTAGTTCGTTTAAATTTATGAATTTGAAATTGTGTTTTTTTGCAAAATCAATTAAGTTTTTTATTTCTTTTAGTTTGTCAGGGATTGCAGGCACTTCTATTCCTGTTACAAGTTTATGTGTGTTAAGTAGCATTTTACTCCATGTGTTGGGTTGTTCTATATTTGGATGAAATCTTAATTCATCTAGTCCTGCTTTTGCTAACGCATCTATTTTTTCTTGTGTTAAAAATTCTAATGAAGTGTACAGATGGATGTGAAAGGATTTTCCAAAGTGTTTTTTTAATGCGTTTATGTATTTTGTAGTTCTTTCTATTTTCACTAGAGGATCTCCGCCTGTAAATGAACAACCTTTTGATTGGCAAAGTTCCATTTCTTTGATTAAGTCTTTTATTGCTTTGTTTGTATCTGGAGTTTTTAGAATTAATTCATTTACTTTGACAATATCTACATGTCTTTTGTCATCAGATATTGGGCAATAAAAGCATTTGTAATGACAAAGTCCCGTTATGAAAATTACTGATTTTCTTCCTTTAATACATTGTTGGCATCCTTTTGTGAGTTTGCCTGAGAATTGTTTTTCACATTGGACTAGTTTCATGATTAGTATTAATTATTTGTTATAAGTATATAAATATTTAGAAAAAATAAGGAATAATAATTTGTTAAATTAGCATATTTTTTAATTTATTTTCTAATTCTTTCTTATTTGGTAAATATAACTTATATTTTGAAACGAAAAGTTTGTTAGTTAAACTTGTTGTTGCATATTCAACTTGTATGTTATTTTTATCTGTACAAAGTATTAATCCAATTGGTTCATTATCTTCCTTTTTATTTAATTCATTTTTAACGTAATTTAAATAAAAATTTATTTGTCCTACATCTTCATGTTTAAATTTAGTTGTTTTTAATTCAATTACAAAATAACTTTTCAAATAAATGTTGTAAAATAATAAATCTATGTAATAATGTTCATTATCAATCGTAAATCTTTTTTGTCTAGCAACAAACGAAAATCCTTGCCCTAGTTCTAGTAAAAACTTTTGAAGATTATCTAAAATTTTAGTTTCAAATTCTTTTTCAGTATATTTTTTACTTTCATCAAGATTTAAAAATTCCAAAACATATGGATCTTTTATTAATTCTTCAGTTTTTGTTGGAGTTAATAGTTTATTTTCAAATTTAATTAATGATTTTTTATCTTTACTCAAAAGTAATCTTTCATAATGCAAAGAATAAATTTGTCTTTTTAAATCTCTTACACTTAAATTTTCTGAAATAATATATTTTTCAAAATATTTTCTTTTGTTTTCATCTTCAATTTTAATTAGTTCGCAATAATGTGTCCAAGAAATAGTAGTATATAATTGGTCAGTCACTGACTGACTAATTTGATTTTTATATAAATTATAAAATAATCTCATATTTTTTAAAGCCGTTGTGCTAAATCCTTTTTTAAACTCTTTTTGTAATTCTTTTGATAGAAAATCAATAAGTTTTTCTCCATATTTTGCTCTTTTTTTACCTTTTTGTTCTTCTTCAACAATTCTTTTTCCTATTTCAAAATATGCTTTGAGCATTTCGGTATTTATTTTAGTGTAGATGTTATGTTTGGATGTTTGAATTATTGTTTTTATATCTTTTATTATGTTTGAAACTTTCATAAAACTATTTTAATAAGAACTGTTATTTATAATCTATTAAGAAAAAGCCGGAAACTTTCCGGATAAAAATTTAATTATTTAGTATTTCTTAATAAACTAAACATTTACCAAACGCTATTCCAAAGAGTGCCTACGTCTTTTTTAAAATCTGAACATTCTGCTGAGGTCATGCTCCAACCACACCCAGCATCTTGTGCTGGTAATGTTGCAATGCAAAATAAACAATTTAATCCACTATACCACGCATATAATGCATCTTGATTATTTGGATCTATGCAAATCGTTTTATTATTGTGTATTATTAAATTATTTCCACCACATTCATCACTAGCAAATACGAACTGCGTATTTTTTAATGTCTGAATAATTTGTTCAAGTTCTCTTTCTGGAATAATTTCTCTTTGTGTATTTAAACTTCTTCTTGTTGCTTGTCCTGCCATATCTCCTTGTGCACCTTCATAAATATAATCTGCTCCTTGTGGAGCATAACTTACTTTATTTCCACTAAACATAAAAGTCATTCCAACTATTGCCACAATTGCAATGATTGAAATTATCCATAAATTATTATTTTCCATATTTCACACACCTCGAGTGTTATATGTCTTTTTCTTACATAAAATTATTTAAATATATATATGTATACAAAATATATATTGTAGAATATAAATAAACTATTTTAAAACATTAATAAAAATATTTTTAGAAACTTTTTAATTAATTACTCAAATAATCTTTTATAATTCAAGTAAATTTGATCTTCGATTTCTTTCTCATTGCCAGTCGCGGCGTAGGCATCCGGAGCGACTATACACTTCGTGTAAGTCACTGAAACAACCTCGTGTAATTCAAATAAATTTGGTCCTCGATTTCTTTCTCATTGAATCCTTTTAACTCGGCAATTTTTTTTACTGTTAAAACAACATTACTTGGTTCATTCTCTAAACCAGGTTCAGGTCCAAGCCAAGGTGCATCTGTTTCTGTTAGTAATTGAGAAAGTTTTGCTTTTTGAACCATTTCTTGAAATTGTTGTAACTTAATTACTGTTACAGGTATTGAAACGAACCAACAATTATCTAATACCCTTTGCACTAAATGTTTTTTTCCTGAAAAACAATGCATAACAATTTTTTTATAACCCGATGCTTCAAGCATTTCAATCACATCAAGTTCTGCTTTTCTTGAATGAACTATTATTGGAACATCCAGTTCTTTTGCTAAGTCTATGAATTTTTGAAAACCTTTTTTTTGTTTTTGTTTGAAGATTTCAATTTGTTCTTCGGTTGGATTTTCAGGATGTTCTTCGGATGTGAATTTGTAATCTAATCCTACTTCCCCTATCGCAATTGGTTTTTGACTTTTGATAAATTTAATTTCTTCGTCTAATTCTTCTTCGGAAATTTCTTGTATGTGTGTTGGATAGTATCCTAAGGCGTATTTTACTTCAGAATATTTTTTAGAAAGTTCTATTGCTAATCTTGTTGATGTAGGTTCTGTTGAGTTAGTTATTATTACTTTTACATTATTTTCTCTTGCTCTTTGCATTACTTCCTCTATTTTAGAAATCAAAGGTTCGTAAGTTAAATGACAATGTACATCTATAAAAGCCATACTATAAGAATAATTTAGAAGTTTATAAGTTTATTTGCTAGCTCGTCTTTTAAAGGTTTCAATTAAATCAACCATATACTTTCCATCTTCAAGTTTGTAAATAACTGGTTGCTTTTTCTTAAATAAATTCACTAAATCAATTTCATATTTTCCAGGTTCAAGTATATTTACACTTTCAATGTCCAATATTATTGGTTTTGTTCTATCTATATCGTCACCTAACAAATCATAAACATCATTTTCAATCTGTTTTTTTTGATCTAAAGTAAACCCCGCCAACTTTTCTTGTTCTGCTTTTCTTTTTTCAAATGCTTCTTTTCTTATGAAAAAAAACATTTTACTTTTACATTTAGAACAACCTGTTAAGATTTCTTTAGATCCATCTTCATAAAAAGTTCCACATGTAACGCATTGATGAGGCATTTTTTATTTTCTCCGTTTTACAACTTTTTTTTCAACATAATCTTTAGTTAAGAGTTGTATTTTTTCAGGATCTTGTTTTATTTCTTTAACTATGTTTGCAGGACCAATAATAGTCATTCCCTGTCTATCTCCTAAAACAAAATTAATGAATGTATGTTTTAATTTAGTAAAAAAAGCAGCATTTTTTAATTCAGGATAAACAACAGATAGCTCAATTCCAGTAAATTTATCGTCAATATCTTCCATAGTTTTTCGGATTAATTCTGCTTCTTCATCAGATTTCAGTCTTCCCTCTAACATAATTATTTTATTCGCTTTAACAAGTTGAAGTAATTTAGCAACTCGTTTAGAGGAACTTAATTCTTCAATTGTTGTATATGGTATAAATTGTAGTGTAAGCATTTTTGCACCTATTTGGTTATTTCAAACAAAGAATCATAAAATTCTTCTACATTTGTACGTTTTTTAGCACTAATCCCTTGAACTTTATATTGTGGAAATGCGGATTGTATTTGTTTTAAATCGGATTTTTTAAGATCAATTTTATTTGCAACAATTAATACAGGAATTTTTCTCGCTTCTAAGTTTCCAATAATTGTTATGTTAACTTGAGAATAAGGATCTAAAGTTGAATCTAAAACAACAATAACTGCATCCATGTCATCCAACCATTTTATTGAACTTATGATTCCTTTTGTGGCTTCTTTTGCTCTATCTTTGGATTCTTTCTCAGATAAACCATCGTGCATGAAATCTTCATAATCAATTTTTGTTGCGATACCTGGAGTATCTATTAAATTAAATTTTAATTCTCGTCCATCTTTGGATTTGATTATAATTTGTTCTTTAATGTGAATTTCTCGAGTTTCATGAGCGATATTACTAACAGTACCCATATCTTCTCCAATCCAATCTTGACAAATTAAATTAGCAAGCGTTGTTTTTCCACCATTTGGAGGACCATAAAGGCCTAGTTTGATTTCCTTCTTCTTTTTAAAGAAATTGAAGAATTTATTCGCGAATATTTTAAATGCTTTAATCATGAAAAATATTCACTTATAGCTCTTTAAAAGCTTTACGGTATTAGAAAAAGAAAAAGAAAAAAAACTAATATAAAAGATCATAGTTTATTTGTAAACTATCGGGGTTCTCCATTTCTGCTTTAACTGCAACAATAGCATTTTCATATTGAGTTTCTTCAATTGAAGTGAATGCCAAATCATTTGCATCTATTTTCTCACTTAGAGAAATTAAAGTTTCTATATCTGCTTTAGTTATAGCTGTATTCGGATCTATCAAAAACCTATTTACTGCTTCTTGTATAAATGCTTTGTCAACATAAGGTTTACATTCACATCCATCAATAACACAAAATCCTTTTTGGTAGGCTTTATCACAAGTTTTTGCAGAACAATCATTTTTATTTAGCTCAGTAATTAATGTTTGTAAATAATCTTCACTATATTCTGCCAAAATTGAACCATCTAAATTTCTTCTCAATCTAAGAACTTGTGCACTGTTTTGTTTACAAACAACATTATCTAAATACATATAATTTGAACAAAAAGGTTCTCGTACTAATCCTGCATGAGAAAGTTCATAATAATATACCACTGTTCCTGCGTTTTCAATCTCTGCATTTCCAAAGGATCTACATCTAACTGTTTCTAATGCTCCTGAACATACGCATCCATCTGCAGTACAAACTCCTTCTCCAGCACATTCTTCAGTACATGAAGTTTGAGAACAAATTTCTTCCTCTAATTTGTTTAAACAAAAACAAACATCATCTAAACAACTTCCTTCATAAAATCCATCTGTTTTACAATTTGAATCACATGTACTTGCACTACATCCGCCATCTGGAGGGTACAACGATGTTAGCCTAGCAGGTTTATATGGTTTAAATGTTTTTGTATCAGGGGGCAACGCATAGGCTGCATCTTGACTTTCTAACAAATCATTTGCTTCATCGTCTAAATATTCTGAAAAATCTGATTCCTCATCTGAACTTAATTCTTCTGTATCTGAATTGGTCGTAGTTATAGGTCGTCTACCTGGTAAATTTTGACTATCAACATTATCTTCGCCATCTATTTGAATTGAAGAATCTTCTTCAAGTACATTGCCATCACCATCTATAGGTAAGTTCTCCATACTTCCAAGATTCATCGTATTAACCGTTATTATTAATAGAACAAGAACACCTATGATTGTTATTATAATTAAATTATCTCCTTTTTTCATAAAATCACCTTCAGCAACACTTCCCCAACAATCTACAACAATCCTTAGGTTGAACTAAATTTAGTTCAGGAAGTTTTGTTTTACACGTTCCTCCAATTTGAGCAGCATTGCAAGCTGAAATTTGTATGTCTGTTAGCATTATTGCAGATGCAGACATATTGTTCTCAAAATTAGATTCCGTTTTATTAGCGGCATACAACAGACTTATAACAACAATAAGAACAAACGTCAAAATTGGTAAAAATTTTTTAGTGTGCATAATCTACGACCTCTGCACAGATTTTAGATTAGTTAGTTTAAAAAGGTTTCGAACTGAGCAATATTAACTATAGCAATTCAAAGAATAAAATGACTGATTTTTGATAAAGAGTATTTTTTAATTAAAAGAAATAAAAATTTATTTTTTCTGCCAAGAATAAGATCTTAATTTTGCAGATTTCCCAAAACCACATGAAGAGCAAACTTTATCACGTACATGATATGTATGTTCACCACATCTTCTACAAATTATGTGAGTTTTCTTGCCTGAATGTTTTCCAAATGCTGCTGTTCCTGTACCCATTTAAATCACCTTATTGTGGAGAAATTATCGTAATTGTGTCTCCTCTTATAAAAACCGTTCCTAGTTTTCTTTTGACTTGACCATTTTCAATTTCTTCAGCATTATCTAGAACTGTGTTTATGTGAATATCAAAAGCATTCAATTCGCCCACATACTCTTTTCCACTTTTTAATTCCACTATTACACGTTTATTTCTTGATCTATTTAACGCATCTAATGGTCTTGAATTATTAACATTATCCATTTTAATTTACCCTCTTTTATTCTTTAAGAAGTGATTTTGAGAAGTTTAAAGTGGTTTATAAAGCTATCGCAGAACAGATTACGAAAGAAAACTTTATAAAACAATCAAACTCCCCGCTTGTTCTATGGGCTCATGGTCTAGTGGCTATGACAGTGCCCTTACAAGCAGAAAACAGCATTCAGCTTACTGAATGCGGTACACTGTTAAGTCAGGCATTGATCCCCGGTTCGAGAAAACAGCAAGCCGCATTCGTAATTCAGAATGCCGTTTAGTTTCGATTCTCCGGGTGGGCCCACCATTTTTTAAAGGTTATACAAAGATAGATTAGTTTATCTCAGTATACTAAAAAGATACATTTAAATATGAGAACCTTGTGTTTAAGAATAACAAAATGAGTCCTACAGAAGTTTTTTTACCGGAATCAGACACTATCCCTTCTAGAACAACTGAAGAACGTATTTTTGATATTGTTTTGAAAGAAGATGATTTGTCTTGGAAAGAAATGATTTATGATTTAGTTAAAAATGAACACATGAATCCTTGGGATGTAAACATTACTTTATTAGCAGAAAGATTTTTAGAAAATTTAAAAAAATTAACTCAAATGGATTTTAGAATTGGTGGTAAAATAGTTTTAGCTTCAAGTTTATTATTAAAATTGAAAAGTGATCGTTTAGTTGGAGAAGATATGGCTAATTTTGAAAGATTAATTATGAATCCTCCTGAAGAAGAAATGGAAGAAACAGAAGGATTTGAATTTGAACAAACTAATTTAAGTTCATTTTTAAATGATCAAAAAAGACTTGTTCCCCGAACTCCTCAACCAAGAGAGAGAAAAGTATCTGTATTTGATTTGGTTGAAGCGTTGGAAAAAGCTTTAGAAACAGATTTAGTTAAGCAAAAAAAGAAAATACTTTTAGGTCAAAGAGACTTGGATGTTGAGACTAGCGCTCCTCATGATTTTTTCGAACTTGGAAAAACAATGGATGTATTACATAAACAAATTTCAACCATGCTTTCTAAAAATAGCGTTGAAAGAATTAAATTCGAAGATTTATTGTCTTCAAATGACAAACAAAGTAAAGTTTATACCTTTATTCCTCTTTTACATTTAGAAAATCAAAGAAAATTAGAACTTCTACAAAAAGAACATTTTGGACCGATTGAGATTAAAAATTACTAGTTTTATAGTTATGTTTTTAAATGAATACGGGGTTCTCTTATAATGCATGCAGTTAAAATGAATATACGAGGATCAGGTCTAGTTGGTTTATATATGTTGGCTACAGATAAATTTGTATTAGTGGGCAACGAAGTACCAGACAGTTTAGATAAAACAATTACTGAAGTTTTACATGTTCCGATTGTTAGACTTAGCATTGCAGGAACTTCTTTGATAGGTGTTTTTGCTTCTACAGATGGAGAAAACATAATTGTTCCAGATATTATTTTTGAACATGAAGAAGAAACATTGAAAAAAGCAGGAATTAAATATGCTAAAATTCACACTAATTTAACTTGTTTAGGTACAAATGTTTGTGCTACAAAAAAAGGTGTTTTGATACATCCTGAATTTGAAGAATTTGCTGAAAAACAGATAAAAGAAATTTTTTCTGAAAATGTTAAACGTATTAATATTGGAGAAAGTCCTAATGTCGGTAGTTGTTTATCACACAATTCTAAATTTGGTTTAATAACTCCTGATGTCACAGATGAAGAAGCAGAATTTATTGAACAATTTTTAGGAATAGAATTAACAAGTGGAACTGTTGAAATGGGTTCTACTCAAGTTAAAAGTGGAATTATTGCAAACGATTCAGGATATATCATCGGAGAACATTCAGGCGGTCCTGAGATTGTAAATGCAGACAGAGCATTTGGTTATTCAGAATAAAATGGAAAATTTACAACAACAAGCTTATATGGAATTAGAATTAGTAAATCAACAATTGTCTCAAATAGAGCAATCCATAAATATCACAAACGATCAAATAACTCAATTGGAAAATGCAAAGAATTCTTTAGATGGTTTAAAACAAGGTAGTGAAGAAATTTTCTTCCCTTTGAGTCCTGGAATTTCGGTTGCTGTTGGCAAAGTTGACTTAGAAAAAATTAAAGTTGCAGTTGGTTCTCAAATTATTGTTGACAAATCTTTTGAAGAGACTCTTAAAGTTATTGAGACTCATTTAATTAAATTTAAAGAACATAATCAAAAATTATTAGATATATTTGATAAGATTTCAATTAAAGCCATAAAACTTCAATCTCAGATTGAAAAAAATCAACAGGTGTAAAATGTTTAACTTTTTGAAAGAGAAAATAAAACAAACTGTGGATAAATTTAGTTCTAAAACAGAAACCATTGAAGAAATAGAAGTTCCTGTTGAAGAATCTGCTGAAAAAGTTGTTCAAGAATCTGTTGAGGAAAAAAGTGAAGAGTTTGTTGAAGAACCTGCTAAAGAAAAAGGATTCTTTTCTAAATTATTTTCTAAGAAAAAAGAAGTTCAACCAATTGAAGAAGAAAAAGTTGTTGAAGAAGAACCTATTGAAGAAAAAGTTGAAAAAATTTCTAAAGCTAAAAAAGTTGTAGAAGATATTCCTAAATCCACAGAGATAATAGAAGAAAAACCCATTAAAAAGGTGCCTAAGGAAAGGATTGAAGTTAAAAAAGAAGTTCCTGTTGAAGAACCTTTAAAAGAAGAAGTTGTTGAAGAAGTTGAACCTATTGAAATAAAACAGAAAGAAGTAAAACCAATTGAAGAAGAAAAAGTTGTTGATGTTACTCAAAAAAAAGGCGGATTTTTTTCTAAACTTAAAGAAACTTTTGTGAAATTTAAATTAGATGATGAAAAGTTTGAAGAAATTTTTTGGGAATTTGAACTTGGATTAATGGAAAGTAATGTTGCTATCGAAGTTATTCAAAAAATTAAAAAAGATTTAAAGGAAAAATTAACTACTGAAAATGTTTCTAAAAAAGATATTCCAACAACAATAACAAATACATTAAGAGAGATTTTTGATGACATTTTATCCATCGAAGGTTTTGATTTGATTCAAAAAATTAAATCTGTTAAACACAAACCATTTGTTATTTGTATGATTGGTGTAAATGGTAGTGGTAAAACAACTACTCTTGCAAAATTTGTAAATTTGATGCAAAAAAATAATCTTTCTGTTGTTGTTGCAGCATCAGATACTTTTAGAGCGGCTGCAATTCATCAATTAGAAGATCATACAAATAGATTAGGGGTTAAGTTAATTAAACACGATTATAATGCAGACCCTGCTGCTGTTGCTTTTGATGCTATAAAGCATGCTAAAGCTAAAGAAATGGACGTTGTTTTAATTGATACTGCAGGTAGGTTGCATTCAAATAGTAATTTAATGGATGAATTAAAAAAAGTTATTCGTATTTCTTCACCTGATTTAAAAATTTTTGTGGGTGAATCTATAACAGGTAATGATTGTATAGAACAAGCAAGGCAATTTAATGAAGCTGTAGGAATTGATGGCATTGTTTTGTCTAAAGCGGATGTTGATGAAGATGGTGGTGCTGCGATAAGTGTTTCTTTTATAACTGGAAAACCAATTATTTATTTGGGAACTGGTCAAAATTATGAAGATTTGGTCTCTTTTGATAAAAAATTGATTCTTGAACAAATATTCGATAAATAGGAAAGTTTAAAAATAAGTTTATTCCAATTTATCATTATACGAAGGTGTTATTATGGAAATTAAAAAAATATTGTTTCTTATGTTGATATTATCTATGTTCATTCCTCAATTTATTTTGGCGGAAGAAGTTATAATTATAACTCCTGATGCAACAAGTTCTATGGACCACAGTGTTAGAAATGATATGGGTGCCTTCGTAAATGGATTTCAAGGCTTGCTTAAAGGAAATACGGATGCATTTGTAGAAGGTCTTGTTCAAGCATTGCCTTTATTTGGCTTAGTTATAATTGTATTTGGATTGGGATATTATTTATCCTTAGTTACAGTATTCAAAGGAGGAAATGGTAAAGATAAATTTGCTAAAATTTTCGCAGCAGGTCTTGCACTTCTTGGTTTAGCACAACAAAAAATTTATGATCTTGTTCTTGGTTTGAGTACCGCTCTTTTAAGTATAATTTATGTTTTATTATTTTTCTTCATAATAATTTTATTTTGGAATACTATGAGAAGCAGTCAATTGAGTTCTTCAACAACTCTTACTAGAACTAAAACAGCTAATCTAAGAACAGAAAATGAATATAAAAAATTACAACATGAATCAAATAAAGATGTTAGGTTATATAGAAAAACTGAAAATATGCTTGGTCGTTTATCAGATGATGTTGATGAAATGTATGCTTTAACGGGAGATGAATTGCATCAAATCAATACAATGACTAAATTATTAACTAGAATTACTGCAGCTGCAAATCAAAACGATAAAGGAAAAGTTCATGAATATGTGAATATGTTTAACAGACACATTGCAAGTTTATTTACTTCGATGAAACATTCTGAAGCAGACCATAAAAAAATCAATTCCGTAATTGAACGTATAGATCATAACATTTCATTTGCTTTTGCTGAAAACAATGCTGAAGAAGAGCAATTTAAAGAAATTTTAAAACATCATGCAAAAGGACAAGGTAAAACTCATTCTGATGAGGACTTAGTTAAATTGAGTGCACAAAAAGGAATTAGAGAAGAATTGAGTAAAATTAGACATGAAGCTTCTCATTTACAGCAATTAAAAGCAAAACTGCAAAAAGAAATTGAAAAATTAGATAATGTTGGTTATGCTAAAAAACATAATGCTGCTGCAAGTGCTCGATCAGATTTAATAGATGGGGACTATAAATCAGCACATGGTCAATTAGATGATTTAAGATCTTATGTTGAAAAAGAACAACATATTGAAAGGGAAATTTTGACTTTTGAAAAGGAAGTTGAAAATGCAGTTAGAGATTTGAAAAATGCTGAAAAGCAGTTAAGAGATCATTTAATAACTCATTATAGAAAAAATTCTTAATTATTTTCTTTTTTCTTAAGATAAACATTTATAAATACTTTAACAATTCTTAAAGAATTCTGCGGAGATGCCGGAGTGGTCTCACACCAGTCTTGCCTAGGTGAACGCTGGCGAGTATAATTGCTTTGCAATTAACTCACTGAAAAAATTATTCTAAGATAAACATTTATAAATACTTTAACAATTCTTAAAGAATTCTGCGGAGATGCCGGAGTGGTCAAACGGGACACGTTTAGGCCGTGTTGGTTTAGTACCTACGAGAGTTCGAATCTTTCTCTCCGCACCATAACTGTTATCAGCGAGCAGCTTATCTGAATTCAAAAAAATTCTTTATTTGAGAAAAGCATATAAATGAATAGGAAAAATATATTGTAAGGTAGAGATTCGTGTTTGAACCATTCATACAATTTTCATTGATTTTATTGATAGTTTTATTTATTTCTACAATTATTAGACTATTGAAACAACCTTTAATTATAGGATATATTGTTTCAGGTATTGTTGTTGGACCATTATTTCTAAATTTGATAAAAAACGTTCAAACTATTTCGGTTTTTTCTGAAATGGGTATTGCTTTTTTACTTTTTATTGTTGGGCTTCACTTATCTCCTAAAGTAATAAAGGAAGTGGGTAAAGTTGCTCTGATAACTGGTTTAGGTCAAATAATTTTCACATCTGTGATTGGATTTTTAATAATTTATCTTCTAGGATTTAATGTTATTACGGCCATATATATTGCAATAGCCTTGACATTTTCTTCAACGATTATAATTATGAAGCTATTGTCTGATAAAGATGCTTTAGAAAAACTTTATGGTAAAATATCTATTGGATTCTTACTAGTTCAAGATTTAGTTGCAATCGTTATTTTAATAGTTATTTCATCAATTATGAATAGTTCAAACTCACCAAATAATTTTTTATTTATGTTGGTTTTGAAAGGAGTTCTATTGATGATCGTATTGATTCCTGTAAGTTATTATTGTCTTCCAAGACTGAGTGATTTCTTTGCAAAGTCTCAAGAATATTTATTTTTATTTGCAATTTCATGGGGGTTTGGAATTTCAATTCTATTTGCCTATTTAGGCTTCTCAATAGAGGTTGGTGCTTTGATTGCAGGTATAATGCTTTCTATGTCGCCATACACTCATGAAATAAGTTCTAAACTAAAACCTTTAAGAGATTTCTTCATAATTTCCTTCTTCATAATATTGGGGAGTCAAATGGTTTTTCAAAATATTGGCAATCTAATAATTCCTATAATTATTTTATCTTGTTTTATTTTGATTGGAAACCCTTTAATAGTTATGATTTTAATGGGAGTAATGGGATACAGTAAAAAAACTAGTTTTATGGCGGGTTTAACTGTAGCTCAAATATCTGAATTTTCATTAATTTTAATTGCATTAGGTGTTAAAACAGGAAATTTAAATCAAGAAATACTTTCATTTGT
>CAZCGV010000018.1:9893-15797 GCA_964498515.1 uncultured Methanosarcinales archaeon | reverse complement strand
TGATTACTGTATTCTGAATTCAGTTTGCTGTATTCCGCAATCAGCTTACGCTCTTTGAAAGATTAAAAGATCTTCTGTAGTTAGTTTCTTTCCTTTCTTAACTTTTTCACTAACTTCTTTAGCTTTCTCTTTTATTGCTTTAGCTTGTTGCTCTTTTTTATCTTCTTCGATTTTAACATCTTGAGCTTCAAGATTAGCTTTTAATTCATCAAACTCTTTAACCAATTCTTTTAATTTATTATTTTTTTCTGTAAATTGATCTTTAAAATCTTTGAATTTTTGGAAAGCTTCTTCTTCTTTAGATTTTATATCGTCAATCTCTTTAGATTGTTCAATAACATTTTCATGTTTGTCTTGAGAATTAGATGCGAATGATTGTATTTGTTTGTGAATTTTATTAGATTCTTTTCTAACATTCTTTAATTCGTTTGAAACTTTTCTAACTTCTTCCCAATCATCTTTTACTTCATTAAAACCTTGCATTTGTTTTTTTAAAGCTTTAATTTCTTTGTTTATTTTTTGCTCTTTGTCGAAACTCATAACATTGGTTTCTAAAGAATATTCCATCTTTTCTATTGTTTTTTGTATTTCTTGAGGGTTACCTTCAATTTTCAACTTAGAAACTTTGGAATCATATTTTTCTTTAAGGGTCGTGTATTCTTTTCTCAAATCTAAAAGTTTTTTATTGAATGCATCTCTTTCTTTTTTTAAATCTTGAACTTTATTTGTAATCTCATTTCGTTCTACTTTGGAATCTTTCACAGTTGTTATTTTAGAAGTTATTTCTTTATTCAACTTGCTTTTTCTGTTATACCAACTTTCTTTAAGTCTATTCAACTTATTAAGATCTTTCTTAATGTTGCTTATTTGTAACTTAAGTTCTTTAAGTCTATTGATTCCTTCTTTTGCTTGAGACTCATCCATTGTATTTTCACGACCTATGGTTTATTTTATTTATTTAAAAAAATTAAAAAAACATTTTCCTTCGAAACATTGTTTCTTAGGAAGTTTAAAGTTTATCCGAATAATGAACCTAGTCCAGCTGCTGCTGCACCATCATCTTTCTTTTCTTCTTTTTTAGCTGCTGGAGCTGCTGGAGCTGCTGCTGCTGGAGCTGCTGCTGGAGCTGCACTAACTGCTGCTTTAGCGATAGCTTCTTCAATATTTACGCCATCTAAAGCTGCAACCAAAGCTTTAATTCTATTATCGTCAACTTTAACGCCTGCTGCTTCTAAAACTTTTTTTACAGCTGCATCATCTATTTTTTGTCCTGCTTTGTGTAAAAGCATTGCCGCATAAATGTATTCCATTTTTGTTCCTCTTAATTTATTATTTTTATTTTATAAAGTTAGTTTCCTAACCAAATAGTGCGCCTAGTCCTTCTGAAGGATTTGGAGCATTATCATTGTCCTTTTTCTTGTCCTCAACAACTGCTTCTACAACAGGAGTTGTGGCAACTGCAGTTTTTGTTCCTTTTAATTCTTCAGACAATGCGTCATCAGATAAAAGACTTACAACTGCATACATTTGACTTTGTGCTTTGCTTAATGTATCTCCAACAGTAATATCTGTTAAAATATCTTCATTTATTGCTAGATTTCTAGATTCACTAAATGCATTTTGCACAAGAGTTGTAATTGTTTCGGAACAAGCATATGCAGAATTAACTGCCAAATTAAATGCTTGACTTGCACAATTAGTAATATCCATAATGTATTTATCTTCATCAATATCCAATACTGATTTAGTTAATATTTCACCATCTTCATAAACTGCAGTTAAATCTAAACCAATTTCCATAGGTTCGATTCCTAATCTAGTTAATAATGTTGCTAATTCAGTACTTACAACATCTCCTTCACTTGCAACTTTTGAATCTTCTTTGATAGCAACTTTTCCACCATCAACTCCGCTTTTAATTCCTACCGCACCTAATTCTCCAATAACTGGACCTGGTGCAAAAGAAGTTGGACCTGCTGGAACAACAATATCTTTAGGAGCAACTTGTCCTCCCTTTATTGCCGCAGAACTTTTGTTCTTTTTCAAAGTTTTAAATAATTTGAACGGACTTTCTTGAGTGAAAATTAAAGCAGGCATACCTTTTAAGTAAGGCACTAATTGAGCCATATTTTCTCTTTTAGATTGTTCAAGAGCAACAGTTAATAATCGTCTCTTGCTCATTTTAATAAGAACAGAACCTCTTAATTGACTTCTCATTTTAAGCATAGTTTTTGCAGGTAAATTTTCCATATTAACTGCACCAACATACTTATACTTATCAATAAGATCGGCAAATTCCTTTACAACATCTTTTTTTCCTTGCGATATGTGAGCCATTTTATTTTTCCTATTTTTCACCTATAATTTTACAGGTTTACTCATTGTAAGTTTCAACAATGCATTTTTGATGTTATGTCTTTCTTTTGGAAGATGATGTACGATTTGATCATACATATACATAACATTTTCTGCAATTTCTTCAGCAGGCGTATTCATAGTTCCAACTTTAACATGAAAGGTTGGAAGTTTTTTCGCACTTAACTTTGCTGTTTTTTGTAAATTATCATAAACTGGTTTTAATGCTGCTTTTGGAGCAACAACTGCACCTGATTTTGGATTAGGCATTTTTCCTCTAGGACCAAATACACGACCAAACGCTCCTGCAATTTGTCCCATGATATTAGCTTGTGCTATGAAAAAATCAAATTCTTCAGCTAGTTTTTTAACTGCTTTTTTATCTTCTTTAAGTTTAGCCAATTCTGATTGTGTAATAACTTTATCACAAACATTATTTGCTTCTTCTTCTAACTCTGAATCAACAATTCCGCAAATTTTCTTTTTCTTTTTTAATGGGTGCGGTAAAATTGCAAAGAATTCTACTTGTTCTTCAGGCTTTTTTAAATTAAGATCTTTAAGATTAACAACTAAATCTACAGATTGATCAAATTTTCTTTCTTTTGTTGACGCTTTCAATTCTTCGAAAGCCTTTGCTACTGATTTTTTATCCATTTTATTTTTCTCCTACTATCGAAATAGTATATCATATAGAAGTAATTTATCTTCCATATCAATTGAGCTCAATTGCCACGAAATCAATCTTGTTGACCCGTGAGATATGTTTTAGGTAATAATTTTAGGAAAATTTTAAGGGTTTATAAAGGTATTGGTGGTTTTGTAGAAAATTATATAAAGAAGTGACTTCGTGAAAAGTTTAAGTGTGGGGTTAGTATTTATGGCATATCCAAATGGGGAAGAATTTGATGAAGTTTATTCTGACAATGGTCGAGAGTCTTTAATGGAAAGCGATAGCATGAGTGCTGAAGAAGATGCATTTATGAAAGGCTATGATGAAATTCCTGAAGGTTCTGAGGAAGAGTCGGAAGATAAGTTTTACGACGATGCTTTTAAGAGAAAGGCTAGACGTTCTAAACGAAAGGATAATGCTTTCGATGAAGAAGAGCTAGAAGCAGACGTTCTGTTACACTGAAAGCGAAAGCTAATTCAGTTTATTTTTTTAAGTTTTTATCTTACTTTAAAACTTTCTTTGTCTCCTTAGCAATCATTAACTCTTCATTCGTAGGAATCACCATTAACTTAATTTTAGAATCTTTTGCAGAAATTAGAATTTCATTTTTATCATTCTTCTTTTTATCCAATTTTAAACCAAGACCTTTCAATTTAGATACAATCTTTTCACGAATAAAACCTTCATTCTCTCCAATCCCCGCAGTAAATGTGATTGCATCTACAGAAGGCAAAATTGAAACATATGCACCAATGTATAAAGCAATCTTATAAGTAAACACATCCAAAGCCAATTCAAATTTAGGATTCTTTTCTCTTCCTTCACGCAATGTTCTAACATCAGAAATTCCAGAAATTCCTTTCAGACCACTTTCTTTGTTTAAAATAGTTAAAATATCTTTCAAACCTTTTTTTAATTTTACAGATAAATAAGGAATAATTCCTACATCCATATCACCACAACGAGTACCCATAATCAAACCAGAGATAGGAGTAAAACCCATAGTAGTATCTATCGATTTACCATCTTGAATGGCCGTTATACTTGCACCATTACCTAAATGACAACTAACTATGTTAACCTTTTTCTTTTTTAAGATTTGAGCAACTTGTAAAGAAATATATTCATGAGATGGTCCATGAAAACCATATTTACGAACACCATATTTAGAATAATATTCTAAAGGTAAACCATAAGTATACGCTTCATTAGAAATTGTTTGATGAAATGCAGTATCAAACACAGCAACTTGTTTTAATTTAGGTAAAAATTTTTTACAAAGTTTTATTCCAATTAAATTAGCAGGATTATGTAATGGTGCTAAAGGTGAACACTTTTCAATTTTTTTAATTACATCCGAAGTTATCAAAACAGAACTTTTAAAATATTCTGCTCCATGAACAACACGATGTCCAATTGCATCAACTTTAAAACTTTTCATTAAATTCAAAATTAATTCTACGCCTTCATCATGATTTTTAATTTTTTTAGGAGTTATATCTTTACCAACTTTCAAATAAGACTTAGGAGAATTTATTTCATCAACTCTACCTGAACTCAAAGAAGTATTTTTTTCTACATTAATCAATTGAAATTTAATTGATGAACTACCGCAATTAATAACTAAAACATTCATTTTTACTGTGCCTCTATTGCTGTGATTATGATTACATTAATAATATCTTCGATATTGCAACCTCTACTCAAATCATTTACGGGTTTATTCAAACCTTGAATTATCGGTCCAATTGCTTTTGTATTCGAAAACCTTTGAACAAGTTTGTATCCAATATTTCCACTATTTAAATCAGGAAAAATTAATACATTTGCATCCCCTCTCAAAGAAGAATTAGGACATTTAGTTTTTGCAACTTCAGGAACGATGGCTGCATCAACTTGAAGTTCACCATCTATGGTAATTAAAGGACGTTTATCATTAACATATTTTATCGCCCGTCTTATTTTATCTAAACCCTCATCCTCTGCACTACCTTTTGTAGAAAAAGAAAGCATTGCAACTTTAGGTTCAATTCCAAATATCTTAGCAGAATCTGCAGTAAATATAGCAATATCCGCCAATTCAATTGAATCAGGATTTTTATTTAAAGCACAATCTGCAAAAAGATAATTTCTATTTTCCGCACACATCAAAAAAAACGAAGAAGCGATTGAATGATCAGGAGTTTTTATAATTTGCAAAGCAGGACGAAGAGTATCTGCCGTAGTGTGAGTTGCACCAGAAACCAAACCATGAGCAATTCCTTTATGTACGAGCATAACTCCAAAATAAGAAGGATCTTTAATTAAGTCTCTAGCTTTACCAATATCCATTCCTTTATCTTTTCTCAAGAAATACAAATCAGAAACAAACTCTTCAACAAAATCGTTCTTTAAAGGATTAATGATTCTTGCACCAAATAAATCTAAACGCATCTTCTCAGCTCTTAAAGAAACAGAATCATCAATATCAAGAATAATTAAATCAGCAATTTTTTCTTTTAAAATAAAATCTGCAGCTCTTAAAACCCGTTCATCATTTCCTTCAACTAATACAATTGTTCGTAATTTGTTCTTTGCTTTTTCCTTCAACGAATTTAATAATTCAATCATAGATAATCCCTTTTAATATATTTTGTATGTAATAATTTATGTGCGTTCTCTCCACCAAATTTTCCAATATAATTTTTATATAATCTTAAAACCGATGCATTCTTGTGAGATTTTCTAATCTTCTTATGTTTATCTTCATTATTTAATGCTTCCGCTCTCTTTTGTAAAACTTCCTCATCTTCATATCTAGGTTGTCCGCCACCACCAACACATCCACCATAACAAGCCATAATTTCAATAAAATCATATGGACAATTACCTTCACGAAT
>CAZCGV010000018.1:0-9793 GCA_964498515.1 uncultured Methanosarcinales archaeon | reverse complement strand
TCAAAATCAGAGTCAGATAAATTTTTGAAATCAACACTAAATTGATTAATTAATTTAACAAGTTCAACAGTAGTTATAACAATATCAGTATCATGTTTTAATTCACTTCTTGTAATCTCAAACTTTTTAGCAGTGCACGGCATAATATCAACAAGAATAATATCTTCAGATCTTATTTTATTTTTTTTAGCATAATAAGTTTTAACTAAAGAAGCCACCATCGCTTGAGGACTTTTACAAGTAGACATATGTTTTAATTCATCAAAGAAAAACTGTTCACCAAATTTAATCCACGCAGGACAACAAGTACTAATCAAAGGAAGATTCTTCTTCTCTTTAAATCGTTTAACAAATTCAGTAGCTTCTTCAATAATAGTTATATCCGCACCGAAATTAGTATCAAAAACTTTATTGAAGCCAATTTGTTTTAAAGCAGAAACCATCTTTCCAGTAACTGAAATTCCAGGTTCAATACCAAAACATTCACCCAAAGAAGCTCTGATTGAAGGAGCAGTTTGAGCAACAACATGTTTTCCAGAATTTAAAGCATCAATAACTTTATCCAAATCAGTTTTCTCTCTTAAAGCACCCGTAGGACAAACAATAACACATTGACCACAATTAACGCAAGAACTATTTACAATAGGAACATTCAAAGGAGTAGTTACAGTTGAATAAAATCCACGACCTTCAAAACCAATAGCATTAACTGTTTGAATATTTTGACACATTCTCACACATCTACCACAAAGAATGCACTTAGAATTATCTCTAACAATAGATGTACTAGAAAAATCAGGAAGCGAAATTCGTTTCTCTCCTTCAAAAGGAATTTTTTCAATACCATATTCTTCAGCATATTTTTGTAATTTGCATTTTAAATTTTGAGAACAAGTAACGCAACTATAATCATGATTCGCTAAAATTAATTGCAACGCAATTTTTCTATCTTTTAAAATTTGAGGACTATGTGTTTTAATTTTCATACCTTCTTTTAATTCAAGAGTACAAGAAGTCACAGGTTTAGCCATTCCTTCAACTTCAACAATACATAACCTACATGCCCCTACTCTTTCCAATCTTGGATGATAACACAAATGAGGAATACGAATATTAAATCTTTTAGCAACATCTAATACTTTCTCACCTTCTTTGCCTTGTACTTTAATTCCATCAATTGTAAACTGAATCATTTTTTCTCTATGGCGTCAAACGCACAAACCTCATAACATTTACCGCACTTAATACATTTAGATTGATCAACATAATGCCTTTCTTTAGGATCGCCAGTTATTGCACCAACAGGACAATTTCTCTTACACGCACCACAACCAATACAATTCGCTTTAATAATGTATTGAACTAAATTCTCACAAACACCTGCAGGACAAATTTTTTCTACAAGGTGTTCTTCATACTCTTTTCTAAAATATTTGATTGTTGAAAGAACAGGATTTGGTGCAAATTGACCTAAACCACATAAAGAATTTTTACTAACATAAACTGCAAGCTCATTTAATTTATCGATGTCTTGTATGCTTCCATTACCTTTAGAAATTTTTTGAAGCATCTCAAGAAGTCTTTTAGTTCCTTCTCTACATGGAACGCATTTACCACAACTTTCTTGCTGAGTGAATTTTAAAAAATATTTTGCCCTATCAACCATACAATTAGTTTCATCAACAACAATGAAAGAACCAGAACCCATGATAGTATTTAATTTAGTCATGGACTCATAATCTAAACTAGACTCAAAATCTTTTGGAACAACACATCCACCAGCAGGACCGCCAGGAAATAATGCTTTTATTTTTTTATTGTTTGGAGCTCCACCACCAATATCGTAAATAATTTCTTTCAATTTAATTCCAAACGGAACTTCAATAACGCCCGTTCTTTTAACATCTCCACTTAAACATAGAATCTTAGTTCCTCTAGTGAATTTAGAACCAATTTTTTTATAATTCTTTGAACCCATTTGCATAATTGTTGCAACATGTCCCCAAGTACCAACATTATTAACCACTGTAGGTTTACCATAAACTCCTTTATCCGCAGGGAATGGTGGACGAGGCATAGGGTGTCCTCTTTCACCTTGAATACTTTTAATTAAAGCAGTTTCTTCACCACAAACATATGCACCTGCACCACGTCGAATCGTTAAATCAAAATCAAAACCATTTTTACTTAAAATATTTTTTCCAAGCAATCTATTTTCTCTACAAATATTAATTGCATTTTCTAAAGTTTCAATTGCTAAAGGATATTCTTCTCGAGTGTAAATGATTCCTTCTTTGGCACCGGTTGCCCAAGCACCAATCAACATACCTTCAATAATTTTAAACGGATCACTTTCCATTAAAGTTCGATTCATAAAAGCACCAGGATCTCCTTCATCGCCATTACAAACAATAATTTTATCTCCTGTTTTTTTAGAAATAAATCTCCATTTAATTGCCGTAGGAAAACCCGCTCCACCACGACCTCTTAAACCTGCAAAATCAATTTCATCAATAACTTTTTCAGGCAATAATTCAATTGCATTTTTCAAACCATGAAATCCATCTTGAGAAATATATTGATCTAAATTTAAAGGTTGAATAAAACCACAATTTTTCATAACAATTCTTTTTTGTTTTTTATAAAAAGGAAGCTCTTCTAAATCCTCACATATAAATTTCTTATCAAAAACTTTTCTATCTTTAATACATTTAACTAATTCTTTAACATCTTCTTTTTGAACATTCCCATAAATAATTTTTTTGCCATCTCTATACACTGTTACAATGGGCTCATTATAACACATTCCAACACAACCAGTTTCCATAATCGGTATAAATAAAGAATGTTTTTTTAATTCATCAAGAACTTCCTTCGCACCCGCAGAAATACCACAAGTAGCCACACCCACAGTAATTCTATCTCTACTTAATTCAGGAGCCAAAATCATTTCAAGTCCTCTATTAATTTTTCAACTTTATCCTTTGTTAAATTTCCATAAATATCTTCATTAATCATAATTGCTGGGGCCCTCGCACAAGCACCAATACAATTAACAACTTCCAATGAAAACAAACCATCTTTACTAGTTTCACCAGATTTAATATTTAACTTAGTTTCAATATATCTTAATAATTCCGGAGAATGTTTAATATTACAAGCCGTCCCATTACATAATTTTATTTTATATTTTCCTTGTTTTTCTGTTTTAAAACTTTTATAAAAACTCGCTACTCCTGTTAATTTAATCAAAGGAATATCTAAATTTTGAGAAAGACGAATTAAATCTTCTTCAGAAATAAAATTTTTCCCTTTTTGAACGTCTTGTAACAATTCAATTATATTTTTATCTGTAATTTGAGGCTTGAGTTTAATTAAATCTTCAAGTTCGTCTTTAGTTGGTTTTTCTTTACCTAAATAAATACGTTTTCCCTTCTCAACTAAGTAATAATAACAAGAATCGTTTATATTTAAATGTCTCAACTCCACCTTGCATTAGAATTAACAAAGGCCATTTAAATAAGTTTTGTTATTTTAACTAAAAAAGATAAGTTTATTAATATCCATTTTTAACTTTAATTATGACCAAACAATCCGTCGATCCATATCAAGTTAAAGGAAAAGTAGATTACAATCGATTGATAAAAGAATTTGGTTTAGAAAAATTAGACAAAAAACTTCTAGAGAGAATAAAAAAACATACTGGTGAACTACATCCAATGCTCACAAGAGAAATATTCTTCGCACACAGAGATTTAAATTGGTTATTAGACCAATACGAAAAAGGAAATCCCTTCTTTATATACACTGGTTGTGGACCTTCAGGACCGATACACATAGGACATATGTTAGTTTGGTATTTCACTAAATGGCTACAAGATAAATTCGATGTAGACTTATACTTTCAATTTACAGACGATGAAAAATTCTTGTATAAAAACAAATCATACGAAGAAATACAAAATTGGCTAGAAGAAAATATGTTAGATGTAATCGCAGTAGGATTTAATCCAAAAAAAACACATTTTATAATAGATACAAAACATGTAGCAATACTATATCCTCACGCAATACAAGTAGCTAAAAAAATAACTTTTTCAACAATAAAATCAACATTTGGTTTTAATGACAGTACAAACATAGGTTCAATATTTTTTACATCTATGCAAACAGTGCCCTCTTTCTTACCAAGCGTATTGAAAGGAAAAAATATACCTTGTTTAATACCGCACGCGGTAGATCAAGACCCCCATTTCAGAATAACTAGAGATATATTGCCAAAATTAGGTTACTATAAACCCGCAAGCATACAATCAACATTTTTGCCTCCACTTACAGGAAATGAAGGAAAAATGAGTAGTTCCGAAGCAGCTAAAGGAATATTAACAACAGACACTCCTGCCGAAATTAAAAACAAGATAAACAAATACGCTTTCTCAGGTGGAAAAGCAACATTAGAAGAACACCGAAAAAAAGGCGGAGATCCCGAAATAGACATTCCATTTCAATACTTAAAGTACTTATTTGAAGAATCCGATGAAAAATTAGCACAACTAGAAAAAGAGTACAAATCAGGAAACTTATTAAGTGGTGAAATGAAACAATACGCCATAGAAAAAATAACTGATTTTATTTTAAAACATCAAGAAAGAAGAAAAAAAGCAAAAGCTTTGTTACCAAAATTTATATTAAAGGTTTAAAATGAATTACATAAAAAAAACATTTGATTTGGTTCAGACAGAAGTTCTCTTTGAAAATATTCACTTTTTTTCATACATGTTTGTATGTTTTTTTATACCGTTTGTGTTAGGACATCCACAATGGTTAGTAGGAAGCATAGTTAATTGTGCTTTAATTTTAGGAGCATTAAATTTAAAATTTGAAAAAGTACTTCCCGTAATAATGATTCCATCCATAGGAGTTTTGTCAGCAGGATTACTTTTTGGAACATATACAATTTATTTATTATATCTAATTCCATTTATCTGGTTAGGAAACGCAATATTAGTTTTCTTTATGAAATATTATAATTTACACAAAAACAGAAATTATTTTTTATCTTTAACATTAAGTTCAACTTTTAAAACAATATTTTTATTCTTTTCAGTTTTTATTTTAGTCAAATTAGCAATATTGCCTACTCCATTTCTAGTTTCATTCGGCATGTTCCAATTATATACTGCGATGATTGGAGGAAGTTTAGCGTTTGGAATACAAAAATTAATTAAATCTTTTTAGCTTTCTTTTCTTCAATTTCTTCATCCAACAAACCAATTTCTACAGCTTCACAAAAAATATTCGCAATAACTTTAGGTCCAAAATGATGAAAAGGATATTCTCTACACATTTGAGGTCGTTTATCATAAATAGAACAAACATTATTAACCAAGAATTCGCAACCACCAGTTAAATCATAATGACCTTTTTCATCTATTCTTTTTTTATCGAATAGTTTTGCCTCTTCAGAAAGAAGAGGAAGTTTCCCTCGCTTACAACATTTTGCACCACATGTTGTTATACAATAATTGCTAAGGCGGCTCATATATGCTTTATGACGAATCAGAAAGCCATTTAGAGATCTCTAAATACATTATAAAGCTATTCTTTACTCCATTAAATTTATAAACTTTATAAAACCCAAAACAAACATGGAAAAAACAATAACTTGTGATGGAAACACTGCAGCAGCCAACATAGCTTACAAATTTAGTGAAATTGCGGCAATATATCCCATAACTCCTTCAACCTCGATGGGTGAACTTGCAGATTCATGGGCATCACAAGGAAAATTAAACTTATTTAATACAGTGCCTAAAATACAAGAAATGCAATCAGAAGGAGGAGCAGCAGGCGCGATTCACGGATCACTGACTGCAGGTGCAATGACTACAACATTTACGGCTTCCCAAGGATTATTATTAATGCTTCCAAACATGTTTAAAATAGCAGGAGAGATGTTACCAACTGTTTTCCATGTAGCATCAAGATCCTTAGCATACCAATCCCTTTCAATATTTGGTGATCATTCAGATGTTATGGCTACAAGAACAACAGGATTCGCCTTATTATCTTCTTCAAACGTACAAGAAGCACAAGATTTAGCAATAATAGCTCATCTAGCCACTTTAGAATCTCAAATTCCATTCTTACATTTCTTTGATGGATTTAGAACTTCAAGCGTTATAAAAAAAATAGAAACGATTGATGATGATACATTAAAATCGATGATTGAACAAAAACATATTGATCAGTTTAGAGAAAGAGCAATAATTCCAGAAAAACCCTTTGTAAAAGTAGGGGCACAAAACCCAGATGTATATTTTCAAGGAAGAGAAACTACAAACAAATATTATCAACAATTACCTTCAATAGTAAAAAAATACATGAATTTATTCAAAGAAAAAACAGGTAGAGAATATAATTTATTTCAATATGTGGGTTCACCAACTGCAGAAAACATAATTGTTGCAATGGGATCCTCCACAAACACAATTGATGAAACAATTTCATATATGAATGCAAACGGAGAAAATGTTGGTTGTGTAATAGTCCATCTATACAGACCATTTTCAGTTAAAGACTTTATAGACATATTTCCTAAAACAGTAAAAAAAATCGCAGTCTTAGATAGAACAAAAGAATCCGGTTCCATAGGAGAACCATTATATTTAGATGTAGTTACCGCATTCAAAGGCTCATTTCCAGAACCAAACACACCGAATCCAATAATAATAGGAGGAAGATATGGATTATCCTCAAAAGATTTTACACCGTCCATGGTGAATGCTGTTTTTGAACATTTAAATGGAAAATGTTTTCATAATTTTACAGTTGGAATAAATGATGACGTTACAAATCTTTCAATATCTATAAAAGAAAATTTAATTTGCCCAAAAACCAATTTAATACAATGTAAATTTTGGGGATTTGGTTCAGACGGAACAGTGGGTGCAAATAAAAGTTCAATAAAAATAATCGGTGACAATACAGATAAATATATTCAAGGATATTTTGAATACGATTCAAAAAAATCTGGAGGAATCACAGTTTCACATTTAAGATTTGGTGATGAAGAAATAAAATCAGAATGCTTAGTGGAATATCCTGATTTTGTAGCCCTGCACAAACCAGCATACATAGGAAGATACGACATATTAAAAGGAATAAAAAAAGATAAAATTTTCTTGTTAAATTCTTCTTGGTCCCCTGAAGATGCATTTAACAATCTAACTAAAGATATGCAACAAACAATATTACAAAAAAATATTAAATTTTACACAATAGATGCAAATAAAATTGCGCAAGAAGTTGGATTAGGAAATAAAATAAGCAGAATAATGCAAACAGCTTTCTTCAAACTAACAAATATACTACCATTTGATAAAGCGTTAAGCTTGATTAAAAAAGAAATTCAAAAAGAATTTGAAATTAAGGGAAAAGAAATAATTGATAAAAATATCCAAGCCATAGATTTAGTTGAACAAAATTTGTTTGAAGCTAAAGTTAAAGACAAAAATATTTTTGCTGAAGAAATAAATTTAATCCCTCAAAACCCAACAACATTCGAAAAAGAGGTTTTAGAAAAATCGTTTAGAAAAGAAGGAGATTCAATTCCAGTTTCACAAATGCCTTTTGATGGAAAAGTTCCATTATCTACATCTAAATTAGAAAAAAGAAATATAGCAGAATTCGTTCCCCAATGGATTCCTGAAAAATGCATACAATGTGGTCAATGTTCATTTGTTTGCCCACATGGTGCAATAAGAACAAAACAAATCAAAGAAGAAAACTTAACTAATGCCCCTACAACATTCAACACAGTGTTGTCAAAAACAAAAAATGATTCTAATCTAAAATATAAAGTTCAAGTTTATCCTGAAGATTGTGTTGGATGCACACATTGTGTACTTACTTGTCCCTCAAAAGCATTAACGATGGTTCCTATAAACCAATCTTTGAAAAATGGAGAAAAAGAAAATCAAAAATTCTTTGACTCTTTAGAAGACCTAAAAGAAGGAAGCATTCCCGGAACAATACAAGAAAGCCAATTTAATAAAACTTTATTCGAATTTTCAGGCGCTTGTTCAGGATGCGACGAAACAGTTTATATAAAACTAGTAACCCAATTATTTGGAGACCGAATGATAATAGCAAACGCAACTGGTTGTTCATCAATATATGGAGGAACATTCCCAACAGTACCTTTCACAACAAATAACAAAGGTTATGGTCCTGCATGGGCAAACTCATTATTTGAAGATAATGCAGAATATGGATTTGGAATGAGACTTGCAATTGATAAAAAACGAGAAGAATTAAAAGAACTTATTGAAAAAGTCTTAACACAAAACATTTCTCAAGAATTAAAATCTGAGTTACAAAAACTAATTCAAAATTGGAATGCCACATCCGATGAAATTAAAGAACTTGTAGAGAAAATAAAATCTCAATTAAATGATTCGCCCGAATTAATTCAAATAAACAAATTAAAAAATTATATTTTAGAAAAAAGTGTTTGGATAATTGGTGGAGATGGATGGGCTTATGACATCGGCTTTGGCGGATTAGACCACGTAATTGCACAAGGTAAAAAAGTAAAAATACTAGTATTAGACAACGAATTATATGCTAACACAGGAGGACAAACATCTAAAGCGACACCAAGAGGAGCCACAGCAAAATTCTCAATATCTGGAAAAGAAACACCAAAGAAAAATTTAGCTTTCATGATGATGTCATATGGAAATGCATACGTGGCTTCAATAAATGTTAGTGCAAATAAAATTCAAACTCTTAAAGCAATAAAAGAAGCGGAAGAATTTGATGGACCTTCCTTAATAATTGCCTATTCGAATTGCATAGCACACGGATTCAATATGCAAAATTCAGGAAAAATTGGAATCGATGCAGTAAATTCAGGTTATTGGCCATTGTTTAGATACAATCCAAATTCAGAAGAAAAATTAGTTTGGGATTCTCCAGAAACGACTTTGAAATTTACACAATATCTTGATGAACAAAATAGATATTCTTTATTAAAAAGAACAAATTTACAGATCGCAGAAAAATTATTCTCTTTAGCACAAAAGGATAATTTAGTTAGAAGTGAAATAATAAAAAATTTTAAAAAGTCAAAATAGAGGTCAAAAAATGTATGAAGTAAAAGTAGATAAAAATAAATGTATTGGATGTGGAACCTGTGTTAATGTTTGCCCACAAGGAGTTTTCGTAATGAAAGACGGCAAAGCAGAAGCAGTAAATCAAAAAGCTTGTGTTGGATGTAGAGCTTGTGAAGCATCATGTCCAGCAGATGCAATAAAAGTTACAGAAAAATAAATTATAGATACTTTTGTTCAAGTTTTGAGAAGTATTGTATTAACACATTTCCTTTTTCTTCATTTTTAATTTCTAATTGAGGACGTATAGTTTTATTAAAAGTTTCAACAATTTCTTTTAATCGTTTTTTGCCACAATTATCTAAAGCTTCTTCTGCATGTCCTTTCCAAATGCAGGCTCCTTCGTAAATATTGTCTTCAGTCATTTAGTTTGAGATTGAAGGAGTATTTAATAACTTTTTTATTTGAGAATTAAAACCTCTAATTGAGTTAACTTTAAAAATAAACAATTTATTCTTTATTTCATTATATTCCTGCCACGATCGCATATGGTCACTAATCGTTTCCATCGCGTTCATGTCATTCGCAAACTCATGCCACGATCGCATAACCCGGTATTGCGCCGGCCTTGAGAGCCGGTCCGTAAGGATTCCCAGTTCAAATCTGGGTCGTGGCGC
>CAZCGV010000017.1:5622-15874 GCA_964498515.1 uncultured Methanosarcinales archaeon | reverse complement strand
CATAAAATTAGGTTTAGAACAGAATATATAAATTTTTATAAAAAAATAAAAAATGCTCAAAAATTTTTGGCACCCTGAAAATCAATATTTTCATGGAATGATCAAAACTTAGAATCGAATTCTCCCGTATTGATTGCTCCAATCATATCGTCAGAAGATTTGCCTTCGATAGTCACACCCATACTTCTACAAGAACCAACAATTTCCTTAGCTTTATCTTTTATAGTTTTTCCTGTAAGTGCATCTTCTTTCATACGAACAATTTTAAGAAGTTGATCCATAGATAAATCTCCTACGAAACCATCTTTAGGAACATTTCCTGCTCCTTTCTTTAAATTTAATTCTTTTTTGATTAAAGCACTAACTGGAGGAGTTCCTATTTCAATAGTATAGGATTTATCATCTGTATCAATTATAACTTTAACTGGAACTTGCATTCCTGCATAATCTTTAGTTTTTTCATTAATATCAGCTACAACTTTTCCAATATTAACCCCTTTTGGACCTAATGCAGGGCCTAATGGTGGAGCCGCTGTCGCTTTCCCACCTTGAATTAAAACTTCAACTGTATCTTTAGCCATAAATATTCACCATAATTTAATTATAAGTCCGTTTTGCATCTTGGACTAATTGCGTAACACTTTTGGAACAAGAAATTTATTTATAAATCTAATGCTTAAAAATTAATTTGAAAATACCTTTAATTATTTTCTTTATAAACCATATAGGAAACATTTATATAGTTATTATGCATTATAATGCATTATGGTAAGACCAAGAAAATGTAGAAGAGTAAATTTCGAACCAGAGATTATCTACTTCAAACCACAAGGAGTCCCTTTAAGAAAGTTAGAAGAAGTCGTTTTAACAAAAGACGAATTAGAATGTTTAAGATTATCTGAACTAGAAAATTTGAGCCAACTTCAAAGTGCGGAGTTAATGGAAATTCATCAATCAACATTTCAAAGAACCTTAACTAGAGCAAGAGAAAAAATAACTGACGCTTTAGTTAATGGAAAGGCAATAAAAATACAAGGGGGTGAAATTATGCCAAGCGGAGATAAAACAGGTCCACAAGGAAAAGGTCCAAAAACTGGAAGAGGTTTAGGATATTGTTCCGGAAGCGACAAACCAGGATTTGAATCTGATGAGCCAACACAAGGAAAAGGATTCAACAATGGAAACCGAGTAGGACGAGGACAAGGTAGAGGAAGAAATAGAAATTAATAATTAATTAATTTCGGGGAGGAAAATAATTTGGATAGAACAACATTAAAAAATTTTAAAGACTCTTTTTTAAAAGCAGGTAAATCTTTAATATTTAATTTACCTGTTATTATAGGCATTTTAATATTGGTTGGATTAGCACAAAATCTAATTAATTTTGAAACCTATTCCAAATTATTTTCAAACTCTTTTTTAGATTCTTTTGTGGGGTCTTTATTGGGAAGCCTATTAGCAGGAAATCCCATTACTAGTTATATACTTGGAGGAGAATTACTTAATAAAGGAATATCTTTAATTGCAGTTACAGCATTTATGGTGTCTTGGGTAACTGTGGGCGTAGTTCAATTACCTGCAGAAAGTATGATGCTTGGTAAAAAATATGCAATAACTAGAAACATTGTTGCGTTCTTTTCAGCCATATTGGTTGCAATAATAACTGTAGGGGTGATTTCTTTAATATGATTCCTGATGAACTGAAAATACCACTAAAATTTTTAGGGATTGTTTTAATATTATTATGTGTAACCATGTTTTTTAAATTTGAATTTGTAATATCTTCTCTAATTTATTCTTATAATTTATTATTAAGATTAATTCCAACATTATTTCTAGTATTTTTAATAATGGGTTTATTTAATTTTTTTATTAAACCAAAACACTTAGTCAAATACTTGGGTAAAACAAAACCTTTTCGTGCTTGGTTAATTTCTTCTATTTTAGGAATAATTAGTTCAGGTCCAATTTATATTTGGTACCCTTTATTATCGGAGGCAAAAGATAAAGGAGTAACAAATAGTTCAATAACAATATTTTTGTATAATCGTGCAGTAAAACCAGCATTGTTACCTTTAATGATTTTTTACTTTGGTTGGTTATATGTTTTAGTATTGACTAGCGTGATGATTTTAGTTGGAGGCTTAAATGGTTTTATTGTTGAAAAAATAGTGGAGGTAGGAAAATGAAATATGAAAATAAACTTATTTTCAATATCAAAAATTACCCTTTGGAGGTAATTTTATGATAATTGCAATAGGTTCTGAAGGAAAAACTTCAGATGATTTAGTAAGTGAAATTTGTGGACGAGCAAAATATTTTCAAATATATGAAAATAAAAAATTAATTCAAATAATTGAAAATCCCTTTAAAATTGGTGGTGGTGGCGCAGGAGTAGGTGTTGCTAAAATGCTAATTGACAAAGGAGCTGAATTAATTATTTGTGGAAAATTAGGCGATAATATGATTGAATGGTTAAATGACAAAAAGGTTTCTTATAAAGAATTAAAAGGAATGCCTATAAAAGAGGTGTTAGAATGAAAAATATATTAGTTCCTTTATTAAATGAGGATGGGTTAAATTCAAAAATTTCTGAGCATTTTGGACATGCACCATTTTTCGCAATGTATAATTTTGAAACAAATGAATTAAAAATTGTGGAAAATAAAATTAATCACAATGATTCTGAAAAATCTGCAATACACCAACTAAAAGAATTATTTAATCCAGAATGCCTTTTTGTAAAAAGCATTGGAAGAAAAGCAATTGATAATGCTAAAAAACTAAATATTGATTTAAAATCCGGGGAATATCAAATTTTATTTCAAGTTATAGAAAATAAAACTTCGTTTAAAAACACTATAAGGAGTTGTTGCTAAATTAAAAAAATTAATAAAGTAGTTTAATTAACAAAATACTATGTTGGATAACCCCCGGAAAAACAAATTCCTCCAGCTTTGGTTAATTATAGGCATAATAGCGGGATTTGCAAGTATTTTGTTTTTTTCTATAACTTATTTAAATGAAAAATTGCTTTGTGATTTATCTTGTCGTTCAAGAAATGAAGTAACTATAATCTTAATTTTACTTTCCTTATTTGGTATGTTTATAGGTAGTTTCACCTATTATTTTATGTCTGAAAAATATGAGAAAAAAATAATAAAAATACACAAAGATGTGTCTAAAACTTTAAATTTTTTAGATGAGGATGCTAAGCTAGTTTTGAAAATACTCATTTATAACAAAGGTGAGTTAACTCAAGCAAAATTAGTAAGTATAACTAGTTTTTCAAGAGTCAAACTTTCAAGATTGATAACTTTTCTAGAAAATAAAGGAATAATTAAAAAAACAACACAAGGATATACCAATCAAATAGTGCTAGAAAAAGAGTATAAAGACCTTTTCTTTAATTGATTTCAATTTTTGAAACATATATTTATATTTGATTTCACATTATGAAACGCTAAGGTGATTAGAAAATGAATGTTAATTACGTTTTAAGTTTTTTATTAATTAGTTTAGTATTATTCACTTCGTGTGAAGTTAATGCAAATGATGAAAATAATTCGTTTTCTAATGAAACAGAGGTAGAACTTTTCACAATTAAGTCATTAGGTATTTTTGATGAAGGCTTTTGTTCTAAAAATGATTTAAAGGATAAAGTAATTATGATTGAATCTAAATATTGTGGTCATTGTCAAAAAACAAAACCTGAATTTTTAGAAGCATGTCATGAAAAAGGGATTACTCCTTTAATGTTAGATTTGTCAGTTGAAAAAGATAGAGAACTAATGGAATCTTATTCTCTTCAAGCATTATACACCCCAACATTTATTTTTGGTTGTAATTATTATATTGGTGCAATGAATAAAGAAAACTACTTAGAATTATTAACGATCTTTGAAGGTGATAAAAATGAATAAACATAATAATTTAACTAATAAAAGAAATAAAGAAATATTTGAAGATAAACCCCGGAAATTTTATCATTCAAAAAAATTTTATATTTCAACATTAGTTTTTTTAGTGATAATACTCTCATTCATATTTCTAAAAAATATTTCTCCAGATGCATTAGAACACCTTGGATTAACTTTACCCCTCCCTATTTTTACTTTTCTAGTTGCAATAGTGGATGGTTTCAATCCTTGTAATTTATTTGTATTGACGTTGTTATTATCCTTATTACTTACTGAATCTCATTCAAAAAAGAAAATATTTGCAGTCGGGTACACTTTCATTGCAGTGGTATATACATTTTATTTCTTTTTCATGGCAGCATGGTTAAATATATTCAAATATATTGGATTCATAACACCTTTAAGAATTACTATTGCAGCAATTGCAATAATTGCAGGGTTGATTAATTGCAAAGAATATTATTTTTATAGGAAAGGAATTACATTAATGGTTCAAGACAAAAATGTGGGACCTTTAAAACAAAGAATAAATAAGGTTGCAGATATGATTAAAAACAGTCCTACTAGTGCATTAATTTTTGCATCTGCTGGTTTGGCGGTGTTTGCGTCTTTAGTTGAGTTACCTTGTACTGCAGGATTTCCCATAATTTATACAGGCATCTTAACAGGTTTATCTTTAAATGGAATTACATATTATTTGTATTTAATGCTTTACAATTTAATTTATGTTTTACCATTATTAGTTGTAATAACTGTTTTGGGTTTTACATTTAAAGGCAAACAAATTCAAAAAGAAACGATGGCTTTAATTAAATTTATAGGAGGAGCTATAATGTTGATTTTAGGACTTGTTTTAATATTGAACCCTGGTTTAATCGGACTTTAATTTTTTAATTGTTTTATCGCTTCTTTAATTGTAACTTCATAAGTCTCTCTCTTATCCATATCTTTCAAAGAAATTTTTCCAGATTTAATTTCATTTTCACCAATTACAGCAATAAAAGGAATATTTAAACTTTGAGCGTATTTCATATTTTTATCAAGTTTTCTATTCATTAAATCCATATCTGTATTAATTCCCGCAGCTCTAAATTTATTTGCAATGTCAAAACTTTCCTTTTTGGTTCCCATTGGAATAACAAATAATTGAACCTTAATCTTTGTTTCAACTTTCCTTAATTGTTTTATTACATCTACAATCCTATCAAGTCCAAACGAAATTCCAACTGCAGGGAAAGACTTGCCTGATTCAGCATTCTGCTTTCCGCCACACAGATAACCAGATATAAGATTGTCATATCTTCCACCACCTGCTAAAGATGAATCAAGTTCTGGAGAATATACTTCAAAAACAGTTCCAGTATAATAAGATAACCCTCTCGCTAAAACAGGATCAAAAACAATTTTATCTGAATCAAAGTAAGAGAACAGTTCTTTTATTTCTTTTAAACCTTCGTCGTTAGGAAATGATTTTTCCATTTCAAGCAAGGATTTATTTTTTATTTCTAAAAATTTTTTAACATCGATTTTAACATTTTTCTCCTTCAATTCTTTTTCAACTTCTTTAAGAGAAAGTTTGTCTAATTTATCCAAACTCATCATTGCAGATTCAATTTTATTTTCTTTAACGCCTAAAGATGAAATTATTGTTTTGAATAATTTTCTATTGTTAACTTTAATTTTAGCATTAATATTTAGTTTGGTATAAAGTTCCAGTGCCATTTGCAAACAAGTAGCATCTGACAACATATCTTCAGAACCAATTATGTCCGCATCACATTGAGTAAATTCCCTATATCTCCCAAATTTTATAGGTGCATCTCTATAACATGTGCCAATTTGATATCTTTTAAAAGGCATTTTCAAAACAGGATTAGAACCAATATATCTTGCCAAAGGCACAGTTAAATCAAATCTTAAACCAAGGTCTCTATTACCATTATCTTTTAATTTGTAAGTTTCTTGCATAGCGTCAGATTCCTCACCTGCAGCAAATTTAACGGATAATACATCATACCTTTCAATAATGGGGGTATTTATAGGAACAAAACCATATTTTTCGAAAATAGTTTGCACTATTTCAATAACTTCTTGTCTTAAGATTTGATCCTCAGGAGGAATATCTCTTGTTCCTTTAGCGTTTTCGAGTAACATAGGTAGAAATATATCTAAATTATATATAAATTTAATTAAAAAAGAAAAAATTAGTTTTCATAGTGTTTAATTGCTCTGGTTTTAAATTCATCATATATTTCTTGAGTTTTAGAAACATCTTCATAATCAGTTTTATCAACTAAACCATCCAATCCTTCATCAATATAAGTTTTCAAATCCTTTTTACTCTGTGTACCATCGAGTCGTTGACTTATTGCCAATCTGTTGTTTTTTTCATAAAACTCTCTAATTGAAAAAGTATATCTTTGATCTCCTAGAATTAAAACTCCTTTTGTAATGATTCCTTCTTGTGTTTTTATTTGATTCCATAAACCCTTATCATTTTGAATATTGATTTTAGGAGTTGTTAGATACTTTACAACTTTTTTAGTTAAATCTTTATTTTTAGATATTGATGCAAGTTTAATGGAATCCCTAGCAACATAATGAATTTTAGCTAATTCTTCAGAACTTAAAAGTTCGTCTTTGTTAACATAGATTGATTCATTTTTCTCAATTTTAGTTACAGTTTCGATGTTTTTATTTGAGTTAGGTGTTTTTAGAGCATGATAAATGCCTACTACACTTCCTGAAACTAAAAGTCCACTCAAAAAGAACAATATTGTTTTTGAAGTGCTTATTTTTGGTGATTCTTTAAAAATAGGTATATTGTTCATATTTTCTCTCAAGAACCTAAATAAGTACTTATTTATAACTTTTTCTTAAAAAGCTCATACAACAACATTTAAAAACCTTTTAAACTAAAAAATACACATAGGTGTGACCAAATGAAATTTAATATTCTTAAAAAACCTAAAAATTCTACTCTTATCACAGGCTTTCCTGGATTTGGGCTCGTTGGAAACATAGTTATAGAAGCTTTAATAGAAAATATGAAATTCGAAGTAATAGGAACAGTAGATTCTTCCGAACTACCTGCAACAGTAGCAATACATAAAGGGGAAGTTTTACCTCCAATACGATTATTACATAATAAAGAAAAAAACATCTTGCTTTTACACAGTTTAATCAATGTTAAAGGACATGAATGGCAAATCGCAGAAGAAATTTCTAAACTTGTAAAAACATTAGGAATAAAGGAAATACTTTCAATTGAAGGAGTCACTGGCCCAACAACAGAAACACTATATTGTTTTAATAACAAAAAGTTTGAAAAATTAGGTGCAATTCCTATAACTGAATCAGTCGTATTAGGAGTTACAGCAGCATTATTATTAAAATTAAAAACTCTTTCTTGCATATTCGCGCCAACACAAACAGATCTACCTGATTCAAGAGCAGCAGCGAAAGTCATAGAATTCTTAGACAAATTGTTTGGTTTGAAAATAGATCCAAAGAAATTGTTATTACAAGCAGAACTGTCCGAAGCAAAACTAAAAAACTTAATGAAAGCTTCTGAAAAAGCGGAAGTTGAATCTAAGCGAAAGCAACTAAGCTATCTAGGATAATGGTTATTTAAACCAAAATACTTAAAAATAGTTCTAGTTTCACAAACACTCTATGGATTTCGAACAAATATACAATAATTCAAAAGATTGGTTAATAAATTTCTTTCAAACTATTGATCAATATGAAACTATTGCAGTAAGTGCAATTGCATTAGGTGTTATTCTTTTAGTTACTGGATTAATTATGCTTTAAAAGAAACTTTTTATTAAAGCAACAAGTTTTTGCCAAAAATTCATATTTGGATTAACTTTTGTTCCGCCAGTATTTTTAACCATTCCAGAACTAGTATTATTTGTGCTTCCTGAAGATGAATTTTCTGTGCTTGAATTATCTTTATTTGAGTTTGCATCTGAAACTGCAACAACTTTAGGCACAACACTTATAGAAAGGTTCTTTTCTTTTGCTATCTGATTCTTAAAATATTGAGTATCGTAAACAATTTTAGTGATGAACGTTCCAGTAGAATTTCCTGCAGTGACATAATAAAACAATTCTTCAGTAGCATTTACTCTTAAAACATCAAAAGTAATTTCTAAGTTTTCAAATCCTTCTGAATATTTGAATGCTGAAAAACCTTTTCCTAAAATTTCATTAAGTTTAACATTTACAAGATCGATTTTTCCAGTATTTCTAATTAAAATTTTAATTCTAGTATTTTTACCTTCATTAACTTCATTTAAATCAACAGTTTTTACAATACTTATATCGTCACCATAATCAAATTCAGTTATGTTTACAGATACAGCGGGTTGAAATTTACCGTATTGATCTAATTTTGCAAGCGTATGTTCAAAATCAATTGCATTATAACAAACTTTGTAAAATGTGCTAGTCTCGCATTCTTCATAAGAAACAAAATCAATTAAGTCACCATTTTTTTTAAACTGTAAAGTGGATTTACTTGGATCGCTAACACTAAAATCCGCTCCTGAAACAAATATGGCGTAAGTATTTCCATTTTTAGTCGTAAATGAATGATCCTGAGCAACCCAGCCATTAACCAAAGAGGTTTCAGTTTTACCAGAAATTGTTGTACAAGACAACAAAATTATCAATACAAGTAAAAGAATTGTTTTTTTCATATACATATTCTATAACTCATTATTTAAATACTTTTCTCCCATTATAAAGCAAAACTATAAAAATAAATGCCTCGTACAGGAATCCATGGAAGAAAACTTACAAGAATTGGCAAACTCCTTATCATTATTAGAAAGAAAAGTTTTGCCTCATCTTAAAGACACAATTTTATTGGAAGAATTAATAGATTCATCTAAACTTCAAGAAGTAGAAATAAGAAGAGCTCTTTTATGGTTGGGAAATCGAAACATTGCAATAACCGAAATTGATTCAGAAAAAATAGTACAATTATTTACCAATGGAGAATTAGCTCATAGATTTGACTTACCTGAATTTAGAATTTTAAAAGAATTACAAAAGTCTTCAAAAACACCTCAAGAAATCTCTTCAGACACATTACCTATAAATGAAATAATGTCTGCAATAGGAAATTTAAAAAGTAAAAATGCGATAATTGTAACAAAAAAAGAAAATCAATTAGAATTATCCCTTACAGAAGCCGGAAAACATATGTTGTCAACACAATCACCTGAACAAAAAATTATAAAAAAACAGTTTCCCTTAAAATTATTAGAACTTTCTTCAGATGAAAAAAGAATAATTGAAGATTTGCAAAAAAGAAAAGATTTCTTAAAAGTAATAGATAAAAAAATTACTACAATCAATCTAACACCCTTAGGTAAAAAATTAACACAAGCAAAATTAGACTTAACAAACATAGAAGAAAAATTAACATCTGATTTATTAAAGTCTGGAGAATGGAAAAATAAAATATTCAGAACATATGATATTCAAAGTCCCGTTCCTGAAATAGGCGGTGTAAGAAGACATCCGGTAAGTGAAGTTCACAATCTAATAAAAAATGTTTTTTTGAGTATGGGATTTAAAGAAATGGAAGGGCCTTTAGTTGAAAGTGCATTTTGGTGCATGGATTCAATGTGGATTCCGCAAGATCATCCTGCAAGAGATGTACAAGATACATTTTATGTAGAAGGAAAAGCAACATTGCCAGAACAATTTGTAAAAGCAGTAAAAGCAGTTCATGAAAATGGAGGAAACACCGGTTCAACAGGTTATGGCAAACCATGGGATGAAGAAAAAGCAAAACAATTAATCTTAAGAACACATTCAACTGCTGCAACATTTAGAAAATTCGGAGAAGGAATAAATGAAGATTGCAAATATTTCTACATAGCAACCAATTTTAGAAACGAAGCAACAGACGCAACACATTTAGCAGAATTTGTACAAGTAGAAGGATTTGTTATGGGCGATAATTTAGGACTTCCTCATTTAATGGGAATGATTAAAGAATTCTTCAAAGGTTTCGGAATTACAAAAATTAGATTCAAACCAACATACAATCCTTACACAGAACCAAGCATGGAAGCACATTATTACGATGAAAAAAAGAAAAAATGGTATGCTTTAATTAACTCAGGTATTTTCAGACCAGAATCATTGGCGCCATATGGAATAAAAAAATCAGTTATTGCATGGGGAATGGGCGGAACAAGAGTAGCCGCATTATTAAATAACATAATGCCCAAAGACATGGTTGGTGCACAAGTTAATTTTGATTGGATTTCAAAACATAAAACACCCCAACCGAGGTTAGATTAAAATGG
>CAZCGV010000017.1:0-5522 GCA_964498515.1 uncultured Methanosarcinales archaeon | reverse complement strand
TAAATAAAAAAGACTATGTTGTTTATGTTACAAAAAAAGTTAAAGATGTAAGGCCATACACTGTTTGTGCAATTATTAAAAATTTAAAATTAGATGACTCCAAATTAAAACAAATAATTAACGTTCAAGAAAAATTACACTCATTACTTGCGAGAGGAAGAACAAAAGGTGCAATTGGAATTTATCCTTTAGATACAATCAAACTACCCATAACCTATACTGCATCAAAACCTGAAGAAATAAAATTCATTCCGTTAGGAAGTGATAAAATAATGCATGGTTTAGAAATACTTTTAGACCATCCAACTGGAAAAGAATATGCGCATCTTTTAGAAGGAAAAGAAATGTTTCCATACTTCATAGATGCAAAAGGAGAAATTCTTTCTATGCCTCCAATTATAAATTCAGAAAAAACAGGAAGAGTCACAGAAAAAACAAAACAATTATTTATAGAATGCAGTGGCTTTGATAAAGTTTTATTAAATGAAATGTTAACAAACATTGTAACTATGTTCAATCAAATGGGTGGAGAAATTTATGAAGTTGAAGTTAAATACGAATTAGGCGAAAAAGAAAAACTTCCTTTAGTTTCTTCAAGAGAAATGTTTGTTTACAAAAAAACAATTTATAATTTAATGGGAATACAATTAGATGATGAGACCCTCAAAAAACTATTAGAAAAAATGATGTATGAGGTTGTTAAAATAACGAAAGAACAAATAGTTATCAAAGCACCTTGTTTTAGAAGAGATTTATGGCATCAAATAGATGTAGCCGACGACATAGCTAGAGCATATGGATACAACAATTTAAAATTAGAACTTCCACAAATTTCAACAATAGGTGCAACACTTCCTTTATCTGATTTAAAAGAAGAGTTATCTCAAGTCATGGTTGGATTAAACTTTCTCGAAACATATACAAACACATTAGTTTCTAAAATAGACCATATAGAAAAAATGAATTTAACTAATTCAAATCCAATTACAGTAATAAATGGAACTGAAAACCAAACAATGATGAGATTAAGTTTAATTCCTGAATTAATAAATTCAATAATGCATAATCGTTCGAATACTTTGCCTCAAAAAATATTTGAAGCAGGATTAGTCGTAATACCTGACCAAACAAAAGATGTAAAGTGCAGAACTGACTTAAATTTTTCAGCATTAATAGCAGACAAAGAAGTATCCTTCACTAATTTAAAACAAATTTTAGACTTCCTATTGAAAACAAAAAGATTGAAATGTGAAATAATTCCTACTACTCACGAATCATTCATAAAAGGAAGAGTGGGCAAAATTATTTTAAATCAAAAAGAAATAGGTATAATTGGAGAATTACATCCAGAAGTTTTAACTAATTTTGGATTAATAACTCCAATAGTAGTTTTTGAAATAAACTTAAATTTGTTGGTGAATTAAAATGGAAAAGGCACATAAAAGAAAATTAATCTGGTCATTAATAACATTAAATATAATTTTTGCTTTAATCTTTTTATTTGCAATAATAAATTATGCGAAAGGACAATCCATATTAAACATAGGCATGAATCCACATGTAGAAAATGCAATCATAATGGTGTTTTCAATATTATCCATGATGAATGTAATCTATGAACTAAAAGGTATATAAAATGTATAAACAAGTAATATTAGTTTGCAACAACTTAAAATTGCCTAAAGGAAAACTCGCCGCACAAGTAGCTCATGCTAGCGTAGATGCCGTACTGAAACAGCTATCTGAAAGCAGTGGGCGGGAGGCGGTTTCATCTTGGAGACGCGAAGGTATGAAGAAAGTTGTTTTAAAAGTTGAAGATGAAAAAGAACTTTATCAATATATTCAATTAGCGAAAGATGAGAAAATTCCAACAAGCATAATCACAGATGCAGGAAAAACAGTGGTCGCACCAGGAACAACAACTTGCGGAGCAATTGGTCCATTCGATGAAGAAACAATAGAAAGACTAACAGGTAAACTACCACTTCTATAAAAAAATAAAAAAAATTAATATTGAAATTGAAGAACAAACGTTGTTTTGTAAACTGCACTACTTGCACAATCTAGACTCAAACTACATTCATTTGGAATTGCATAAATATGAACTTTAGACGTTCCTTCTTTATACGAACCATTATCGATAAAAGTAGCAGTCATTCCAAATTCTTTTTCCTCACCAGGATTTAAAAAAATCTTATCCACAGTAGGAGTTAATTTTACTTCCAAATAATCTTCAGGCACAATGTAGAAAGTCAACGGAACCGAACCGGTGTTCTTTAAATCAGTATATTTAGTGTCAGTTAAAGTTTCTCCATTTCGTTTAGTGTCAAAGTTATATCTTAAAGTAGACATTCTCAATTCAGTTTTCATAGTTGGAGAAGTAAATGCTTTCTTAACACAAGTCGCTTTAGATGATTCAGGATCAAATTTAGGATTTGTGTCAAAACAAAACATCAATTTAGGACTATCCCCAATATATTTCAATTCAGTTGCCAAATTAAGATTAGTTGTTCCACTCTTTAATTCATTAGCATACACAATTTTATTTAATTTAGAATCGCTTTGTACACTAACAACTTTCAAATAAATTTTTGAATCTTTCATTAAATCAGGATTGTTAAAAGAATAATCCACACTCAAATACGTATTAAATCTATTAGTATATTTATTCTTAATGATAGAATCCCTAGGATCAGTTGATCTTTCATAATACTTAAAATTTGATATTGAGAAATAAGGCACTATGTCCTCTTCACCTATTAAACCATCTGGTGAAACCATATTTTCATTAATATTGTCTAAATTAACATTTTCAAGATTATCACTATTTGTATCAACATAACATTCATCTCTATGTAAAACCTCTCGACCATCTGCACAAATGATTGTTGTTTTACTACATGCAGTAATAAAGACAAACATTAAAACAATTAAAATTAAACTCCATTTAATATTTTTCACTAATATCCCCCCGAATATTTTATTTAGTTCATGTATAAGTAGAATGATTTATATACTTTTTGCATACTTGAAGGCGTTATGGCTCAAAAAATCTGCATTTCAAAAAATATTTTCCTACAAAATTCTTTTTTGAAAAAAGCAACTGGATTAATGTTTAGAAAAAAAATGTCTGATTTTGCAATGATTTTTCCATTCGATAAACCAACCAAAATTTCAATAACTATGTTGTTTGTCTTCTATAAAATAGATGTTTTAATGCTAGACGAAAAGAATAAAGTCGTTAATATTGCCCAAGATTTGAAACCATTTAGAAATTATACGTATGCCCAAAAAGCAAATACATTCATAGAATTACCTTCAGGAACGATAAAAAAATTCAAAATAAAAGAAAACTCATTAATTTCTTGGAACAAAAAGTCCTTAAATTTGATAAAACCTTGACTAATTCAAAGTATTTTCAGTTAAAAAATCACAAACTATATAAATAAGTTTTTCACAATTGAATACATCCCGCTAAATAAGCGGTGTTTCGGGGATTGTTAAAAATCTCGAAGTAAATTAAAAGGGTGAAAAAATGAATAAAGGAGAATTAATTGAAGCAATTGCAAAAAAAGTAGATTTACCAAAAACACAAATTGATAATGTTATAAAAGAAATAATCGACATTATAGGTAAAAATGTTAAAAAGGGAGAACAAGTACAATTAGTTGGACTAGGTACTTTCAAAAGAGTAAATCGAAAAGCTAGAGCAGGAGTAAATCCAATCACTGGAGCAAAAATCAAAATTCCAGCAAGAAAAGCTCTTAAGTTCACTGCAAGTGCAGCTTTGAAAAAACTTTAATTTTTTTAAATATTTTGCCACTTCGGTGGCAATTTCTTTCGATATACATTTAAACCCTTAGAAGTTTCTTTAAGAATGGAAATTGAAAAATTAAAATCGTTAAAAATTCAAGCTAAAAGTATAAAATCTATATTTACTATAGGGAAATCAGGAATAACTGAGTCGGTAATACAACAAATAGTTCTTTACATAAAAGCAAACAAATTATGTAAAATCAAATATTCAAGAGCTTTTTTAGATTCTCAACAAAAAACAAAAAAAGAATTATCGCAAGAAATTGCAGCAAAAACAAACACCGATTTAATAGATCAGGTTGGAAATGTTGCAGTATTTTGGAAAAGATAGGCTTTATTTAGTATAAAACAATTAACTTTATAAATTTAATTTTATACTTTATGCATATGTTTGAATCTAAAACCGCAATGTCTCCTTTAATTGCCACAGTGTTTTTATTGGCTTTTGCAGTTGCATTAGGAGTTATGATTATGAATTGGAGTCCATCCACTGAAGAACTTCTTGGTCCAGATTACACTGTTTGTGAGAATGCTCAAATACAAATAACTAAAAATCCTTGTTTTTCCACAGATGTTTTGAATGTAGGAATAAAAAATATGGGCAACAAGAAAATTAGCGCAATAATGGTAATTTCCTCATACGATGGAAATCCTTTAAGTGTCACAATTAAAGATTCAAGTATGATTGCGACAGAACAAATAGAACGAAGCGTTCCCTTTATGTATAAAGGAGGGGATGTGGATGTTGAATTCATACCGTTAATTAATGATGGTGAACAATTAGTTCAATGTAAAAATCAAGGAATAAAAATTAGCTCTCTAAAGTATTGCTCCTAAAATTTATATATGTGGGCGTAATTCTTAATAACATGAAAATAACTTTAGATTTCAATAAATCTGTTGATGAGAACGCATCTTCTTATTTTGAGAAAGCAAAAAAATCTAGAAAGAAATTAGTAGGAACTAAAACCACTCTTGAAAAATTTCAAAGTGAAAAAGCAAATGAGAAACTAGAAACCAACACAAAAAAACTAACTAAATTAGAAAATAAAAATTCATTGTGGTTCGATAAGTTTAAATGGTTTGTTTCTTCTGAAGGATATTTAATAATCGCAGGTAGAGATGCAACTACAAACGAAATAATAATAAAAAAACATACAGAGACAAAAGATTTAGTTTTTCACACAGACATGGCAGGTTCACCCTTTGCAATAATTAAATTCGATTCTAAAGATGTAAAATTAATCAACGATAAATTAAAAGTTCCAAAGTTTGAAACCATACCTGAACAAACAATTAAAGAAACTGCTGCGTTTGTAGCCTTACATTCTCGTTCATGGAAGTTGGGTCTAGGAAATGCAAAAGTATTTTATGTTTCTCCAGAACAAGTATCCAAAGAAGCAAATCCAGGAGAATTTATGGCGAAAGGAAGTTTTATGATTCGTGGAAAAACAAATTATGTTTCTTATGATTTTGAATTTGGAGTAGGAGTATTTTTTGAAAAAGTAATTTGTGCTCCAATAACGGCAGTGCAAACCCATAGCAAAACAGTTGTGCAAATTCTTCAAGGAAACGATAAAGCTTCAGAAGTAGCTAGAAAAATAAAAAGTACATTTAGAGAAAAAGAAAATCTAGATCTTTCTCCAGATGACATAATCAAAACACTTCCTTCAGGCGGATGCGAAGTTAAAAAAGAACGAATAAAA
>CAZCGV010000016.1:0-18274 GCA_964498515.1 uncultured Methanosarcinales archaeon | reverse complement strand
TTAAAATGCCAATTTTGTAATTTTTCTAAATTTGTATTGTAAAATTGATTTTGTTTTTCTATATTTTCTATAAATAATTTTTCTTCAGGAGTTCCTTTTAGTTCATTAGGAACGACATAATCTCCATCCAAAGTTATGTATCTTTGAGATTTTTCTGTAAAACTCATCAATCTTTTCTTTTCTACAGTTTCTACAGCTTTTCTAGATAAATGTTCTACATCAAAATTTAAGAAGGCATGTTCTGCTATGGATTTGTGACCCATTGTAAAAATAATCGCTTCATTTGTTTTTCTTGAAGCATCAACTTGTTCTCTTGCAATTTTTCTTAAATCGGCTAAATTGCTTGGATCTCTACTTATTCTCGCATATGCTGCAGAAATTGTTTCTGGCGTTAAATTATTTAAAATATTTATCGCTCCATTTGGTGATCCTTCTGTAATTTTATCAATTGCATCTTGTAAAGAATCTCTATCAACATTAAAACCTGCTAACTTAACATGTAATTTCCCCATAATATCCCCAAAATAGAAATACAATTGGGATTTTTAAATAAATGTGTTCTACAGAATATTTATTTATATACTGGTTTAACTTCTTTTAAATAATGATAAACATCTTCCGGCTTTTTACCATTAAAAACGATTTCTTTCATAGCATATGCAACTGAAAAAGGCCTATCTGACTGCCAAATATTTCTTCCTATTGCAAAACATTTAACGCCTGTTTGTAAAAGCTCGTAAGTTTTGTCTAAAAATTCTTTCTCAGACTCTTTTTCTCCACCGGCAGCAGCAACTCTTGTTCTTCCTGCATTTTGAACTACCCATTTATAGCCTTCAGGATCATCATTGTATTTTAACTTGACAAAATCTGCACCTAATTCTAATCCAATTCTTGCAGAATAAGCAAGTAAATCATTATCCAAATCATTTTCTATGGCTTTTCCTCGAGGATAAACCCAAAGAACCACCGGTAAACCATGATGATGTGCTTCTTCAACAATTTTTCCGAATTCTTCGAATTGTTCTTCTTCAAATTCGCTACCTGGATAAATTGTGTATCCCACTGCACTTGCACCTAATTGAATTGCTCTTTTTACAGAACATATTTGTTTTGAATTTGGTTCAACGTGAGGTAATTTTGTTTTTCCATTTAATTTTAAAATTAAAGGTATGTCTTTGTAAGCACCATGATAATATTTTTCAGCAAGTCCATGCTGTAATATTATTCCATTAAATCCTCCATCTAATGCAATATCTAAGATGTATGTCGGATCAACAGTTTTGAGATTTAAATCAGTAGGACCATGTTCTAAACCTTGATCATAAGCCAAAAAAATTGCTTTGTCATCTCTTAATAATTTTTGAACATCTATTTTCATTTTATTCACCTAATGATTCTAAATACTGTTTTATTGTGTCTGACATTTCATATTTTGAATTGGAAGAAGTAATTTTACTTGCTAAATTCGCCATTGAAAAAACATCTCTTATCCAACTTGCAAAATGATTTCCATTTTGTGTATGGTAATTAAAAACGTCGTCAGACATATCTTTTAGAAGTATTGCTAATTGATTTAAATCGTTTATTTTGATTCCGTTTTGTAATGTAAATTCCTTTCCATTAGGAGAAATGAAACTTCTTTGAACTTTTTGTTGTATTTTATCTACAACATAAGATTTGATTTTTAAATTAATTGTTTTTAATTTTTCGAGTGCATCATGTTTAAACATCAAATTAGTTTTTGCACCCATTCCTGAAATACATGCTTCAGATTGGATTATACCTAGTTTTAAACAATCTTCAATAGTTAAACCATAGAACAAACCTGAAACAAAGGCGCTTGCAAATGCATCTCCTGCACCTGTAGTTTCTACAATTTTAAGATCTTTAGATGTTGCAATTTGATAAATTTTATTTTTATAATAACTTGTAGCGCCTTCTTTCCCATCAGTAATTACAACATATTCTGGACCATATGAAGAAAGTTTTTGAGCTAATTCACCAGTATTTTGATTTTGTTCATTTAATAATAATTGTGCTTCTTCTTTATTCAAGACTAAAACATCTAGATTTTTTAAAACTTCTTTTAATTTCATAATGCCTAATTTAGCTTGATAATTGGATGGATTGAATGCGGTTTTTGCACCAGTTTTTTTGACAACAAAAAAAATTGATTTTAATGTTTCGAAGGATGAGCCTATCATTGAAGAAGAATAAAGCCATTTTGTTTGTAAATTAGATAAAACTACATCTGAATCTAGCAATTCATTATTTGCTCCTTTATATGTTAAAATTGTTCTTTCATGTTCTATTGAATTTAAAACGACTGAATAGCCTGTTTTTTCTCCTCGAGCACCTATGAAATCAACATTCTCTTTTTTTAATAATTCTAAAATCTTTTCTGCATTTGCATCGTTACCTAGTTTTCCAAGATATGCTGTTTTTAAACCTAATCTTGAAAATGAAACTGCAGTATTTGTACCACCTCCTCCTATTTCAAAATCTAAATCGTTTATAATTATTTTATCTCCATAAGGATAAGCGATGTAATCGTGTTCAGAATTTATGTTTTTTATTTTAATTGTTTCAGAAGAGTCCGTATATGCAAAAACATCTACTGTAGCACTACCTATAGTAATTATATCGAATACCATCTCACCCTCTATGTTGTTTAATAAATTGGACTTTATAAATGTAACTATTTGCTTGTACTTAAGAAATCCTTAAAAACACCATAAAGCTTCCTAAATGGTCTATGATGAAGTTATTCCCGTCTGAATTAGGATGATAAGAGAATTAACTGAGACCATTAAATTTATAATAAGGGCACCTTCAATTAAGTTATTCTTGATTGATTAAGAGCGCATTAGAGGTAAATTATTAAAATGGATGTATTCGTAACAACAGATTATCCTGAAGTTTCAAAAAAAGAAATGAAGGAACTAATAAAAAAAGAATCTAAAATATATTCAAATCTTTGTTTTGTGAAAGATATTTCAGAAAGAGATTTAGCTAAATTGTGTTACGAAATGCAATCTGTAAAAAAGGTGTGTGTTTCGGTGTTTAATTGTTCTTCAAAAAATCTAGAAAATAACATTAAAAATTTAGACATCGATAAGACTATGTTGAAAGAAATAACTTCTTTTGAAGTTCGTTCAGAAAGTCACAGCGAAATATTCACAAGTCCTAAATTGAATACATTCATTGGTTTGGAAATTCAAAAAAACACCGACTTAGATGTTAATTTAAACTCTCCAAATTTAACGTTTTATGTTGTTTTAGAAAAAGATTTATTTATAGGAATAGATGTGGTTGGTTTTGATTTATCTAAAAGGCCCTACAAAATTTCAAATCAATCAGATTCAATAAATAGTTCTTTTGCGTATAGTTTATTACGAATAGCAGGTGTAAAAAAAAATTCAACAGTAGTTGACCCTTTTGCAGGTTCAGGGACAATCCCTATCGAATGTACTTTGTTTCAAAGCAACATTTCTGCATTTAAGTTTGAAAATAAATTTAATGGCTTTAAAATTCCGTTTCTAAAAAAGTATTTTATAGATGAAGAAAACATTCAGAAAGAAAAGAAGGTTCAAACAAAAGGCAAAGTTTATGCCTATGATCATTTATTAAAACATGTTCTAGGTATTCAAAAAAATGCCAAATTAGCGGGCGTTGAGAAAATAATGAGTATGTCTAAAATTAGTATTGATTGGGTGGATTCAAAATTAGATGAAACTTCAGTTGATTTCATAATCACAGATCCTCCTAAATATACCCTTAAATTGGATAATTTAAAAGACATTACAAAAATATATGATGAACTGTTCTATCAATCAAAATATGTTTTAAAAAAAACGGGAAAGATGGGAGTTTTAGTACTTGAAGAAAATATTCTTTTAAAGGAAGCAAAAAAACATAAATTTGAGCTTGTTGAAATAATTAATTTAAAAAGAGGGGAAATGAATTATAAATTTTTAATATTCAAAAAAGGTATTTAAAATGGCTAGTTGTGAAATGTGTGGAAAAATTGTTGATAAACTTTCAAAAATAAAAATTGAAGGTAGTACTATGAGTGTTTGTAGCAATTGTGAACGATACGGAGCTAAATTACATACTCCAGTGCATAATTCTATGAATAAATTTTCAATTAAAAAATCAGAGATGCTAGAAGAAACCCTGGTCCCAAATTTTTCTAAAATAATAAAACACGAACGTGAAAAAAGAAATTGGAAACAAGAAGAGGTTGCTAAAAAAATAAATGAAAAAGAATCTTTAGTCCATTCTGCAGAATCTGGTAATTTTAATCCAAAACTCGCAACGATTAAAAAATTTGAAAAATTATTTGGTGTGAAATTAATTGAGAAAATTAATCAAACTGCAGAATTTAAAAAAGAAGAAAAAAGTTCGGATGACCTCACCATCGGGGATTTAATCAAATTTAAATAATTATTTCCTCCAAATATACATTGAACAATTCTGACCATCCCACCGTGAATAGGTTTGATTAAATATTAAATTATTCTTGGAATTCATCAAATCCAAGTATATCTTTTTTTGAACTTCACATTCTGAATTAGGTTCGCATGGTTTATCACATTCATCTATAGCTATATGGCTAGCATCCTCTCCATGTCGTCTATATACCTCCATGCCAATGTCCCAATTACCTAACAATTCCATAGGTTTGTCCGTATAAACTACAAACATAGGTGTTGATGAAATAAATAACGAATCTTTTTGTGTTGCATTTTCAAAATAATTGAAAAATATTTCTTGAGTAGGTTGCAATTTACTTTGTGAAAAATTAGTTGATATTGTAACATAACCTGTTAACATAGAAATTGTTAAAATAACTATCAAAAAAGTAGATATTGCTTTTTCAGATAGGTTTAATTTCTTATTTGCAGAATAAATTAACCAAGCCAATCCTGCTCCTGCATATAATGCCATTAATATAAAAACAGGAATCATAAAACGAACTTCTTTGTGAATTACGTGAAATAAATATCCTCCCATAAAAATAAATGAGAATAATACTGCATTCCATAAAGGTTCTTTCCATTTTTTAAGTATAAAATATGCTGCGATTCCAAGAATTGCAAACACCAGCAAAGAATTTTGAACAAATATTTGTTGAATATAATGTATGTTTCCTAAATCATAAAGCCAATTATTGTAATCGTTGAAAACTCTACTTCCTTCAGTTATAGGATACAACCAATCTTGATATAAGACTTTGTTGGATATAAAAAAAGGAAGAATTAAAGTAAAAAATCCTGTCAGAGTTAAAAATGATTTAACAGATATTTCTTTTAGTTTACATTTAAATGTTTTAATATATGGTAACAATATGCTTATTCCTATTGCGATAGCAATTAAAGCGAACAGAAACCTCATAAGTAAAGCTAATGCTGCAAAAAAGCCACACCAATAATATTTTTTACGATATAGAAAATACAAGGCACCTAAGGTTAAAGCAGTTGCAGGAATGTTTGTTAACGATAAATTTCCAAATGTAAAAAAAACAGGTAAAAAAGCAACAATTGTCGCAGCAATCAATCCTGCATTTTTATACATCTTTTCACCTAAGTAATAGGTTAGATAAATTATAAACATGCTACAAATTAATTGAAAGAATTTTCCAAACAAAATTAGGGGGAATCCTAAAAACCAACCAAACCCCAAAACAAAAGGAAGTAAAAATGGTCTGAAATTTTCCCAGAAACCCAGAACTCCGTTAGAAAATATGAATTTGGCCATTCCAATATATATTGTTTCATCCCACCATAAAACGTTTGATTTAAATAAATAGACAAGTCTTAAGATTAAAGCAATAGAAAAAATAAAATATAAAAAATATTTTAGATAATTTTTTTTTGAATCTATGTGTTTCATTTTTTATTCCTCGCAAACCCCCTCTATAGTTTTACAAAGAATTTTTTCTAAAACTTCTCGTGAAACCAACTCAGTATAAACTTCATCCCCAACAACTATTGTTGGATAAGTTGAAACATTATATGATGTTGTTAAAAATTCAATAGTTGGCTCAATAGGCAACAAATCAACATTTATAGGAAATACTAAAACAGTTTCACCATATTTTTGTTTTAAATATGTTAATATTGTTCCTTGATCAACACAATCAGAACAATCATTTAAAGAGTAAAAATACAATATGTTTAATTTATTTATGTCGCATATTTTTTTAGCTTGTTTAACAACCGCCCAATATCTTATGTTATCTAAAACATATTTTCTTTGTATAGTTTCAAACGACGTTTTTTGACTACTTGATACTTCTCTGTATTTTTCAACATCTTCTAAAGATTTACTTAAATCTCTCATTGCAACACTTATTGCGGTATTAAATGCCAAACATCCTTGTGTAGGGTCAAGCGTATCTAATAAGTTAAATTGTAATTGAAGGCTTCGGTAATTTAAATCGTATTCTTGATATGCTGTTTCTAAAGACTGTATTCTTCCATAATCAAAAACCATACCTAATAAAAGGCCCGTAGCGAATAATAATATTGTAATTACTCCTGCGACAAAATATCTTTTTTTTGAAATTTCTCTATGTACTTTCATTTAAAATCACCATTTTTGTTTTTTACCAATAATTAATTCTACCATAACTAAAACCATAATGTATGCAACTATTATAAAATATACTAAAAAGAAGGGAATTAAATAAATCCAATGAGGTCTTAAATCATCTTTATTCATTTTGGAAGACAAATAAAGAAAAGTAAGCATTAAAATAAAACTAAATACTAAAATGAATGTAAATAATATATTTGTTGATAATATGTTAAAATCTAATTTAAATGTTTTAAAAAAAGGCATTAAATCAAATCCAATTAAAGAAGATTGATGTATTTGTTTTAATAGTGGTACAAGTGTGTAATTTGCAAAACCAATTAACGCAATTATGCTAAGAACATATGCTAAAATGTTAACGACGGGTAATTGAAAAAACCCGAAATCCCCATATGCTTTTTTGAACATTAAATGTTTGTATTTAAAAACATTTATGAGCGTTCCTTTATACCATCTATTTCTTTGAGCTCGGAATGCTTTAAATTTTTCAGGACCTTTTGTATGAACTACTGCGTAAGGTACTTGCATTAGTTTATAGTGGTGTTGCTGTGCTCTGTACGCAATTTCTTGATCTTCCACCAAATTGTGTTCATCAAAACCTCCAAGATCTTTGATTACTTGTGTTTTATATGTTGAAAAAGGTCCGGGAGCTATATAATTTGTATCTATGTAATTCATTAATTTAGTTAGAAACATTCCTAATATGTACTCAATTCTTTGTAATTTTTGTAACGCAGATTTGGGTTTATCTATTTTCATTATAGGAGTCGTTATAGCTATGTTTGAATATTTTAAATGCCAATGAGCCATGTATTTTAGAGTTTGTGACTCAACAAATGAATCTGCATCTAAACAAGCAAATAGTTCTCCTTTTAAAACAGAAAGTCCTTTATTCAATGCTGCACCTTTGCCTGCATTGGCTTGTTCTATTAATTTTATATCATTTAAGGAATGAGATGAAATAAATTCTTTTACGATTTGAGAAGTTTTATCTTTCGACCCATCATTTATTACGAGGATTTCTAATTTATCTTTAGGCCAATCTAACTCTATTAAGGATTGTAGCGTTCTTTGTATTGTTTTTTCTTCATTATAAGCAGGTACAAGTATTGAAACTAAAGGATACCTAGTCAGATTTACTTTTTCAGAATATTCTTCTTTAATAACATCCCATTTATCAAAAAATAATAAAAACCAATAAACTAACAAATATATTGCCAAAAAATAGGAACCTAACACAATCCATTCAATTGGAGACATTTAAAACCTCAACTTACATTTATTTAATTTATTTATATAATTTAGGATTTTATTGTTCTTTAAATGTCCATCTATCATTTACAAGGTAATTTATAAATAAAGCGGCCAAAATGCCTATGAGATTGGAATATACGTACCACAAATCTAAATAATAAGTTAATAAAAACAAAGTTGTAAAATTAACAGTTAAAGAAATTAGTGAAACTAAATTGAATTTAAATAAACGCGATAAAAACGTTGTTTTTAATTTTCTGTGACTCCAAGTCCAAAAGTTATTTAATAAAAAATTTGTAATTATTGATATTTCTATTGCAATTATTGATGAGCATAAATAATGAATGCCAAAAAATTCAGTTAAACCATACAAGATGCCTGTATTTACAAAAACTCCACTTAAACCCACTATTGAAAAAGGAACGAAATGTTTGTGTGTTTTGTATGCGTGATTTAAAAGCATTAACAAGTAATCGACGATAACTTTGCTACTTAATTTACTTTGTCCTGCTTTTCTTGTTTTAAAATGATATGGCACTTCTTCGATTTTAAATTTATTTGATTGAAATAATATATCTAATAAAAGTTTATATCCTCGTCCATCAAGTTTAGACACATGTTTTTGAAAAACTGTTTTTTTTATTCCAAAAAATCCCGACATAGGATCAGTAATTTTATTAGATAAAAAAGGTTTAGACAACATTGCTGCGAAACGGCTTACAAAAATTCTAGATTTGGACCATCCTTCAACAGACCCTCCTTTTTTATAACGCGTTCCTATAACTATGTCGTTTTGTTTTAATTTTAAGAGCATTTGATCAAACTTAGTTTCATCGTGTTGGCCATCTGCATCGGTTACAAACAAGTACTCTCCTTTGGCTTGAAGAAATCCTTCAATTATTGCTGAACTAAGCCCTCTTTCGTGCATTCTTCTAATGCATTTTATAGTTGGATCTTTTTTACTTAAATCTTGAACAATTTTCCAAGTTTTATCGGGAGAATTATCATCTACAACAATTATTTCATATTTTTCAGAAGATTTTATTGCCTTTTTTATATTTTTAATTGTAGGTTGTATAGAGTCTTTTTCATTAAATGTTGGCAAAATTATTGAAAACATAATATTTCACTATTGCAAGGATATATAAATGTTTAGTCTGAATTAAAATAATATATTTTCACTTCATCCTTAGAATAAATTTCTTTAAAATTATCACTATATTTAATGACAAATAATAAATCCTCTCTGTTATTTGACCATATTAAGCCCGAGGTCATCTCCAAATCAATTAAAATGTATCGTATATTCTCTTGAATTAAAATTTCAGATATTTTTGAATATTGTCTTGAATAAAATATTGAATTTGCCAATTTTTCTTTTTCAACAGAACCATCTAAATAAGCGTCCACTCCCGAATAATACTTTATGAATGAAGAATAAGTTGGATGAGTTAAAAGCTTGCCTTCATCTAAATTAGATCTTATAAAATTTAAATATTTAAGTGCATCTATTTGACTCTTAGTAGGGGGTTGTGTAATTGTGTCTTGTATTGCAGTAGATAATGAAAAAAACAAAATGCATGCAATTAACAATATAACTGCATATTTTAAAATATCTTCTGACCATTTATGATTTATTATGTTTGTGATGTTTTTAGATGCAAAAAATAATAAACACAATAGCATAAACCATCTTAGTTGAACATTAAATAATGAAAGTAAAAAATAAATCAAAATTAAATATTTAGAGGGGAAACTTTTTTTGAAGTCTTCTGAATATATGTATGTAATACCAAATAATAAAATTATGATTGTATATCCATATTGAGCTCCAAAAAATCCAAAAATATCTCCTGCAGAAGGTAAACTTAGCCAAGAGTATGTTTTTGGAAGTTTAAGAATGAATAAAATTAAATTTGCTAAAAAAATAGTTAATGTAGATAAGCCTGTAAATGCCTTATCTTTGAAATTAAAATATATTAGAACCGGTAATAAAAAAATGGTTATGGTCGGAAAAAATAAAGAAAGAGTAAAAAGAGATAAATAAAAACTAAAATTTTGCTTATTGTAATAATAAATTGACAAAAGAGTTAATATCAAGAATAAAGAAAAATCAGAAAGAACCATATGAGATTTAATAAAGAGTGGCAACGTCAATAATAAAACTAAAGAAAGGTAATATTCTTTATCAGTTGTAGCATATTTTTTAGATATTTTTGAAAATATGAAAATAGATATTATTCCTAATAAAAAAGGAATTAAATAGATAGTAGCAAGTATATTTGTTGAAAAATAATTAAAAAACATTCCTGTTAAAGTTTCATGAGATAATGAAGAAATCAAATATTGATAATGTTCGCCAGATATCCAAAAAGGATTTCCTAAAGCTCTTCTAAAAAAACCAATTAAAAGAGATGTAAGTAGGAAAAAGGTCATAGATATTGCCAAAATTCCTTTGTTATTTTTTTCTAACATATTAATTCATAAACCTCCGTTGTGGAAGTGTGAAATATTTTTTTAAAACACGAATCTTCGCGTATTAAAAAGTTTATATTTTTGTATTTATCAAATGTAAGTTTTGAAAAATAAATATATTTTATATCGTAGTATTTTAATTGTTCTATAACTGGCACCTTAGATTTTGATAAAAATATTGATCTAGCATCTGCAAATTTTTGATTTGCATTTTTCATTTGAAAAAAGTTTTCATCATAAAAATTCTTTCTGTTCGATGCATAAGATATAAAATGACCTTCAACAACATCGCCTAATATTGTTGAATCTTCAGGGGTATTTTCTTCGATGAAATTCATGGTATTTAATTCATCTTTATTTGGAGCTTGCGTTTCTAATAAATCAGGAGATAAAATAATGGATAAAAAATTGGAAATAGCTAAAAATAAAATTATAAAAATTACTACCTTTTTTAATTTAGAAAATAAAGTTATATCTAAATAATCAAATAAGAATGCTAAACCATTTCCACTTAGCAAGATTAAACAAATTAATAATAGGAAAATACCATCATTTAAAGGCAATATTCCCAAAACAAGCAATAAACTAAATACCATTGTAAAGGACGTGATTAAAATAAGGAAACGTTTTCGTTTCACAAAAATAGTTATATACATACCAATTAATCCAAAAACCAAAGGTATAAATCCTATTAAAAACAAAGCAGAAAAAATAGTTAGTCGTTGATAAGATAAACTAACCAGCCCATCAGGAATGTTTTGCCAAATAACTGCAGGACCCGAACGAATCAGAGCAGTTTTATATATAATTAAATGATACCATATAGCGAATAAAGAGGAAAAAAGAAAAACTTCTTTGGTAGATTTTTTTATAGGTAATGCATTAAATTTCAACAAGATAAAGTATAAGATAAACCCTAAAACTATTAAAAGCGAGTACGGTGTTATAATTGTTGCAAGAACAAAAAATAATAAGAATGCTTTCAAATTAGATTTCTTTTCTAAATTAATAAACTCCCAAATCAACAATAAAAATAAAACACTGTATAGCGTCATAGAAGAGAATGAATTTAAAGAAAATAAAAAAATAGTTTGTATGAACATTGCAGTAATTGAAATTAATAAACTTATTGCAGGATTATTGAATAATTTTTGAGTGATTTTATAAATTAAATAAATTAAATACAATCCAAAAAAAATACCTATGTATTTGAAAAACAAAAAGGTGGGTAAAATAAATGTAATTAGTGACGACAAAAAATAAAATGGAATATTTGTTATTGAAATTCGACCCTGGTAACTTAAATTGTCTAAAACCATTGGTAATAAATTATTATGAACATATTCGGAATATCTGAGTCCGTAATACGATTCATATGAAATAGCGTTGGTTTGAAAAACAAAGTATAATTTAGATAAAAGAACTATTATTAAAAGCACGACTAAAATTTTATTTGCCGTTTTGAAATTCATAAATATAGGTAATATCTTGGGTTTTTATATCTTACTATGTAGAAATATAATAAAAATTAAAAAAAATTAAAAAAACTAACGTCTTTTTGCCTTTTTAGTAGTTTTTTTCTTAACTGGTTTTTTAACAACTTTTTTAGTAATTTTTTTCTTAACTGGTTTTTTTCTTGCACTAGTTGTTTTTATACCTAGTTTTCTTTCAATTGCTTCTTCTTCTTTCTCAATTCTTAATTCTTCTCTAAGAATGTTTTGAGTTAAAGCTTCAATATTCAGATCCATTCTAGCTATTCTTCTTTCGAGTAAGATTAAAACCCTCAAACTATAAACTATAGCTGCAAGTGTACCAATAATAATACCCAAAATAACTGTATCGACTGCCATAAATTTCACACCTCTATTTTAAATTTAAAGTAATTATTTAAAAATACCTTTTAAATAGTATTTAAACTTATCGAAAATCGACCCTAAAACATAGCGAAAAATAACGAAAACTATTTAAATAAATAGCGTGACATTAAATCATAACGATTATAGGGTGATTATGATATGTTAAAAATGAAAAGAATTAGTGAAATTTATGATATGCGTGTTTTCACAGACTCCGGAGACTATTTTGGGGATGTAGAAGAAACAATATTAACCAATACAAAAATTTTCGGATGGAAAGTTAGAGCAACAAAAAATTCATTTTTGAATAAGGTTTTAGGAAGTGCAAAAGGAGTTATTGTTCCTCATCAATTAGTTAAATCTATAGGGGATATATTAATAATTTCAAAAACAGCAATTCCATCTTACAAAGGCGAAGAAGAGTAAATTTTTATTTTTTTATTAATTTAATAGTTCTTCAATTTGAATGCCTTTCATTTCACAATCTTCTTGAGATATTACAAATGAGTTAGTTGTTTGCTTTAAATCATCTATTGTAAAGAAAAACCACTTTTTCTTAGGAAATTTTACCGCCACAAAAGGTTCTGCACCAAAATGTTGAGCAAAATAAACTAATTGATTTATTTCATCGAGTGGAAAGTATTTCTTATTTTCAGCAGTTATTTTACATTCTATTGCTAAACGTCTTCCAAGTTTACCTGCAACAATATCTGGTGAAGGATAATGTGATGATCCCGAACCTGCGGTTCTTATGGCTGCCCAGCCTAGGGACCAAAAAGATCTAATTAATTCTCTTTCTCCATTGATTCCTTTGGATTTTGCAGACATAAGAAATATTTGATGTTTTTAGTATTTAAATTATGCAGATGTCCAGTGCTAAATAAACACAAAGTTTTATATACTTTAAACCAAAAATAAAGAGTAAATTAATCTTATTTTAACTAAACGAGGTGGTTTTAAGATGAATGGAACAATTGCATTAGCAGCTATGGAGAAATTATTGAAAAATGCTGGAGCTCAAAGAGTTTCAGAAGAAGCTAAAATCGCTTTAAGAACAGTTTTAGAGGACATTGCTATGGAAATTGGTGAAGAGGCAATAAAACTATCTCATCACGCTGGTAGAAAAACCATCAAAGCAAACGATATAAGATTAGCAGCACATTAACTGATTGCAAATTACAGCATTCAGTTTGCAATTAATATTTTATTTTTCTTAAAAATTCAATTTAACTTTCATTAAATCGTACGCGCAAGTTGTATTTTGAAATAATTCTTGTGCATCTTTTAATAACTGATCCACGGATTTATATCTTTGAGAAAAATGTGTTAAAAATAATTTTTCAACACCACAAGCATTAGCTATTTGTGCTGCCTGATATGAAGTCATATGGCAATATTCTTCTGCTTTATTCTCTAAATCTTTTGCATACACTGCTTCACAAACTAAAACTTCTGAATCATTTGTAAGTGTATAGCAGGCATCACATAATTTTGTATCGAAAATAAATGCAATACTTTTTTCTTGTGTTTGTGTAGTTACATCTTTGAAAGAAATTTTTTCTCCATTGAATATGATGTCTTTTCCTTGTTGTAATTGTGCAATGTGTGGTCCTTCAGAAATTCCTTTTTTTGCTAATTTTATTTTTGAAACTTTTATTTTAGATTTTTTTAAAAATTTATATCCTAAGCAAGGAGCTGAATGTTCTAAATTTATTGCTTGAAGAGCATAATTTTCATTTTGGTAAAATGTTTCTAAAATTTCAAAATTTAATTCAACAATTTCTAAATTTAAAGGATTGTCAAATACACATGATTTAAACATATTTTCCATAAATTTTTTTGAATTTTTTGGCCCATAAAGTGTTATTTTTTTATCTTCATCTGAAAATGCACTTATTGTTTGTAATAAACCAATTAGACCTGCAACATGATCCCCATGCCAATGACTGATTAAAATTTTTTTTATTTTTTGAAAGTTTAAATTTGCAAATTGCATTTGTCTTTGTGTTCCTTCTCCACAATCTAAAAGAATGCCTTCACCATTATGTTCTAGATAAATACTTTGAACATTTCTTTCCTTTGTTGGCAACATGCCTGAAGTTCCTAAAAAAACTAAATCCATAAATACATAGAATTAGAGGTCATTTATAAATCTAGCCAATTATAATTTTTTTATTATAAGACCAGTATAAAGCTTCTGAATGTCTTTTTGGGCCTTTTTAGTAAATTCTCCTGTAATTAACATCAAACATCCGACATCCAACATTTTTGCAGCTAAAAGAGCTGGTGCAACATCTGATTCATTTAATTTTTTCTTATCTTTTGCTCTCACCAATAAAACAATATTTCCGATTGCAGAAGGAATTTTTATTAAAAACTCATATTCTCCTTTTGCGACTTCATCTTGTTTAATTATGAAAATGTTGCTTTCTTTAAAGAAGGAAATAATTTTTTCATAGAATTTAGTCTTAGGAAATTCTGGTTCAGGATAGACTTCTTTTGATGCATGTATTTGTTTTGAAATAGATTCTTTGAGATTTAAATCCGAAGCGGTTTGTTCAACAATATTTTCTTCGGAAACTTTTAAAGAAGAAATTTCTTCCACTAATTTTGATTGTACTTCTTGATGAATTTCTTCTTTTAGAGGTAAAACTTCTTCAATTTTAGGTTCAGATTTAGGCTCCTCTCCACCATTTTTAAGATAAATTATTGCTTGTTCTTCTGAATATAAATAATATCTCCAAAATAAGATTTCAGTACCATCACCCATTCTCGCTTTAAGAGGTTTCGCAAAATCAGGAATTTTTCTTAAACTTACTCTTTTTAATGTGTCTAGATTTGTATCTTCAGCAACTTTAACTTTTTTTAACCATTGTGCCGTTTCTTGATCTTTAGGATTCAAATATTTAGTTAGATTTTCAAGTTGATCTTCTTGACCTTCTAAATAATACAAAGGACTACTGCCCATTTTAAGATTTGTTATTTTTAAAACATTTCTCTCAAGAAGTTCTGCAAGAACCGCGCCCATTATAAAATTATCAACTCCAAATTTTTTTCGAATTTCATTCGGAACAGACGGGCCATATCTTTTTAGGAAATTTACAACTTCTTCTCTTTGTACTGCAAACATACATTAAAGAAGTGAAGTCAAATTTAAATAGGTTTTGGGTGCTTATGGTCTAATCCATTTAGCTTCCCAATAAGTAACATCATTCTCGTCGTCAACAACACCCATCATAAGTCTTTTTTTAGTTGAATGAGCGACTCTATTTTTTGCAGCAAAATCAAACCAAGTAAATTTTTCACCTTCGTGAACAGGATAAACAATCCATCTAGCGTGGTCTTCACCAGGCTTTACGCCTCGATCATATACTCTAAAATCCGCTCCAAATTTTAAAGCGGTTTTAATAATGTATCCTCTATTCCTCATATCTTTAAAAACAATATATCTTATCCAGAATTTTGATTCTAATTTGGAAGCTTTTTTTATGAATTTTTCTTTACTCATAATTTGATTTTTACCGTCTAAAACAACTAATTTTTGTTTCTCTAGCAAATATAGCGCTTCAGAAAGAGATAATTGTACTCTGCCATCATCCAAAATTATGCCATATCCTCCTTGATGATATAAGTCTTGAGCTTCATTTCCCACATCTGTTAAAACTCTCTCTTGAGCAAAAATAGCATTAATTAAAGTTTTTTTAGCTTTTCTAGATGCGTTGTCAACAACAGTAACTTCAGTTTTATTTTCTTTTTTAGCCGTTTCTTTTTTTGTTGTTTTTTTCTCTTTTACAACTTTAGATTTTGCTTCTTTTTTAGGCATAAGAGGAGGTTAACTGGTTTGTTTATAAATGTTACTGGAGAAATTTTAGAAAACTCTTAAAAACGTTTCGGGCTTAGTTTATAAATGACGTTCTCTTCTAGATAATTAAGATGGAAAAAATAATGGAAAATAACTTAGTTGAAATAGCGGGATTAGAAAAATGTAAGAATGAAGGACATGTTAAAGGTGCAATGATTAAGCGTTTTAATAGCGTAGGTAGATATTGTTGCACTGAATGTGGAAATTATTTTTATGCTGATTTAATTCAATCAGAAAAAAATGAATTAAATGCATCTGAAAGAATAACATATCATCACTAATTTTTAAAACACATATAACAACCTTTTTATAGTATTTCAAATCGTTATATAAACATGGGTGTAGCTTTAAGTTCGTTAGTAACTGCAGAAGAAGTAGATCTTTCTAAATTTAAGAATAAAATTTTAGCAATTGATGGTATGAATATGCTTTATCAATTTGCAACTACTATAAGACAAGCTGATGGAACTCCCTTAAAAGATTCTAAAGGAAACGTTACAAGTCATTTAACTGGTTTATTTTCAAGAATAAGTAAATTAATCATGGGAAATGTTAAATTAGTTTTTGTTTTTGATGGAGAAATGCCTGCATTGAAAAAATTAGAAAGAGAGCGTAGAGATAAATTAAAAAATGAAGCGATGGCATCTTTTGAAGAAGCTCGAGAAAGTGGAGATATTGCAGAAATGAAAAAATATGCTTCACGTACTACACGAGTTACAAAAGAAATGGTTGAAGAAGCGATTAAACTCATTACGGCATTCGGGCTTCCTGTAATCCGAGCGCCATTCGAAGGTGAAGCGCAAGCATCATATATGGTTTCTAAAGGAGATTGCGATTATGTCTCATCACAAGATTTTGATTGTTTATTATATGGTGCTCCAAACGTTGTTAGAAATTTGAGTATATCTCTTAAACGTAAAAAAATAAATACGTTAACATATAAAACTGTGATGCCTGAAGTTTTAACACTTAAAAAAGTTTTGAGTGATTTAGATTTGAGTCGTGATGGATTAATTGCTTTAGCTATGCTTATCGGTACTGATTTTAATGTTGGTGGTGTAAAAGGACTTGGACCTAAAAAAGGTTTGAAATTAATTAAAGATAATGATGAAGATTTAGAAAAAATATTTGGTTCGATTTCATTTGAAGAACAATTTGGAGTTTCTTGGAAAGAAGTTTTTAACACTATAAAGAACATGCCTGTGAGTGATGAATATAAATTAGATTGGAAAGGCGTGGATAGGGAAGAAATTTTAAAAATTCTTGTAGACGAACATGAATTTAATCGTGAACGTGTTGAGAATACGTTGAATGATATTGAAAAAGAACAAAAAAGTGCTAAACAAACAAGTTTAGGAAAGTTTTTCTAGATCTTTAACGTAGTTATTTTACTCATTCCGTGCTCATTCATAGAAACACCATATAACTTCTCAGCTTCAGAAATAACCCCATCGTTGTGAGATATAACTATATATTGAACCTTTTTAGAATAGTCTTTTATTAACTGAGCTAAGTTTTCTGCATTTTTCTTATCTAAAGCCGCATCTACTTCATCTAGAGCGTAGAATGAAGCGGGTTCATATTCTTGAACTGCAAATAAGAATGCCAAAGCAGTCATTGTTTTTTCCCCACCAGAAAGACTTCGAATATCTAAGAATCTAGTTCCTGTTAAACGAACTTTTATTTCAACTCCTCCTGCGAATGGATCTTCTTCATTTTCTAATTGTAATGAGGCGTCTCCTTTTACCAATAACTTAGAAAAGAATTTTTTAAAGTTGTCTTCAAGGGAATAAAATGTTTTTAAAAATAAATCTTTTTTCTTGGAATCTATTTGATTTATCATTGCTAAAACTTCAGTTCTCTCTTTTCCTAAAACATCTTTTTTATTTAATAAAGAGTTGTATTCATTCTCTACTGTTTCATATATTTCAAGTGCACGCATATTTACAGCTCCAATTTCTTCAGCCATTCTTTCAAATTCCGAAAGTTCTCGTTTCATTTTCTCTTCAGACTTATTATCGTACACTTCGATATCCGTATATGCTTTTAATTCTTCGAGAATTCCCGCTAATTCAGCCTTTAATCTTGCAAGATCTAAAGAAGTTGAATTTATTTTTTGCTCCAATACGCGTATATCTGCATGGCCATGCAATATTTTGGCTTCTAATTTATTCACTGCGTCTGTTAATTTTGAACGTTTTCCAAATAATTCTTTGAATTGTTCGTA
>CAZCGV010000015.1:0-18471 GCA_964498515.1 uncultured Methanosarcinales archaeon | reverse complement strand
AAGGCTAGTGATGATTTTTACGCCATAGAAGAGACGGACCCGATTAGCGTATACAATGCTACCAAGGTAGCAAAGGCGAAATTTATGTTAGAAGATTTAGGCTGGGTGAAAGTGCGCAAGCATCCGGATGGTAAAGAAGATTGGCGACGCCCGGGTAAAAGCGAGGGGGTTAGCGCGACTTGGGGGTATCGGCAGAATGCTATGTACGTGTTTAGCTCAAACGCTGCACCATTTAAAGAGGGGTGTTATTACACGCCTTTCCAGATCATGATAAAGCTAAGGTATAAAGGCGATTATAGCGCGGCATTAAATGAGCTGTTATTGCAGCACGCAAGCCATCATAATGAGCTTAATTACATAAGAGTTGGTACTGACTATTTTAGAGTTATACATAAAAAGGACAGATTTGGAGTTGTACGGAAGGAGCTAAAAAGGACAAATCGGCAAACGCTCATCGACGACCACGGGAAAGGGGTGCTAAAGAAGATAACCAAGTTTGACGACTTTGACATTGACCCGGATAATTTGAATTATAAACCAGTACTTGGCAATTGTTACAATTTGTACAACGAAATTCCGTATCGGCCGAAAGTTGGCAGTTGGGAATGGACAAAGGTAATGCTAGAGCACATTTTTGGTAAAGAAGGGGAGGAAGGGAGTCAGTATCATGTGGGTTTGCTTTATTTGCAAGTTCTATACCTTTATCCAAAAGAGAAATTACCAATATTAGTGTTGGCCAGTAAGGAAAGGGAAACCGGTAAAACGACTTTCGTCAATTGGCTAAACATGATATTAGGCAACAACGCCGTGATTATCACCCCACAAAACTTAAAGAGTGAGTTTAACGGGAGCTACGGAGCAAAGCAGTTAATTGCGATTGAGGAGATGGAAGACAAAAACGGAATGGCCATTGAAAAGATAAAGGACATTTCGACAGGGAAGTTCATGACCATGAATCAGAAGCACGTTGACCATTACAAATTGCCATTTTATGGCAAAATAATAATGAACACGAACAAAGTCGAAAAGTTTATTAAAATTGATAAGGAGGAAAATCGATTTTTTGTTCGATACGTGCCAAAGCCAACTATCAAAAATAGTCGTATAGAGGAGGACATGGTGAAAGAAATTCCAGCTTTTTTGCATCATCTTTCGACGATGGAACCGCCAGATTTAACGCAGAGCAGAATGATTCTGACGCAGGACATGATTAACAATGAGACGCTCGAAATGATAAAAAAAGAGAGCAGAACCGACCTTGAAAAAGAAATAGAAGAGCGCATTAAAGAGGTCTTTGAAAAATTACCATCAGATATCAATGAAATTATGTTTACTGCGGCCGACCTGTTTGCTATCGACCCTCCCGACCATTATTTGAGCCTTAGTAAACATAAGTATCTGATGAAAGAGATTCGTGATGCATGTAAAGAGCTTGGATTAGAAGTTGTAAAAAAAAGTAGTGTTCGGTATGTACCATGGGGGCGAAACCATTGGCGGGAGGTGGTCGGTATAGATGCGAAAGCAGATAAGGTTGGTCGCCCGTTTGTTGCATACAGGCCAGACAGTATTCCATTAGGAGACGTAGCTGAACAGGAACCGGAGGAAGATGATAAAGATTTTTTACCGTTTTAATTTGGATTAGTATAAAAAGTATATTAATTTAGTGTCGTAAAACCAATATAACCATGGCAAAAATTACAGGAACACAGCAGGAAGTCAGGCAGATAATGAGCTATCTGCCATATGAAATTACAAGGAAGATAGGTAGGAACGAGGTAGAGGTGCACTTCAAAGGCGACAATGTTATTAATCTTGAAAGTTTGCGATATATAATTTGCAACTATTTTCATCTCTCATTGAATGACTTTTTAAAGCCCAAGAAAGGGACAAAAGATGAAACCGACGCTCGTATGTTTTATGCTTTTTTTTCGGTTGCATATGACCTTGGAAATAGCTGGCAAATTAGCGCTTTCATGAATAGAAAGCGCGCTAATGTATCGCATTTAAAAGCACGGTTTCATCGAGAAGTAATGTATAAAGACATTCGAAGCAAATTTGAAGAATTAACTAAAATTATAAAAAAATATGAAAGAGAAAATAGCATTAACGGAGAGACAACCTACACACCACTTCTACAACAAGTCGCTACAGATAACGAGCGATGATGTAATTGATTGCGAAAACTACAACCAGCTATTAAAATGGGAAATAGCGTTACAAAAGGAGATGTACAGTATGGAGCGGCAAGTTAACAGCTTTTACGATACAGCCGAAGAGGATTGGAAAGAGCGGATTAATGGAAGGATTAACATGACGCAAAGATTTCTTGAATTAATAACCGACAAAAAAGAGAGCGTAATTAACATCCCAAAGTTGCGAGCTCTTGAAAAGTGGAAAGAGGCGTTTGATAAGGTTACCGGGAGACGCACGAAAAAGAAGGTAGCGAAAGAGTTGGAGAAGGAGAAATTTGCTGGGTGAGGGGCTGGCTTTACTTCTTAAATGTGGTAAAGCTCGAAAACAAGAATAGATATTAATTTATTTAACCTTGCACCTAACGGATGCCGGTATGCGGTCGTTCTTTTTTACGGATTTGAAACACTAAATTAAATAGATGTGAATACAGAAAGAATTAAAGAAATACAACAGGAAAAGGCAGTAAAAAATAATGCCGTATCCCCAGAAGATATATTTTTAAAAGACATTAAATCTTTAATTAATAATCTTTTGATAGACAACCCAAATTATAAAAACGACTATTACTTTAAAGAATCAGATACAATGAATACACTAAAATTAATTAAAGATACCAAAGATAGAGCAGAATGTATCTTAAAACGAATCGACAATATTGACCACTTAGTTAAAATGGAGTAGTCTTATACGATTACGTCTAACACAAAGTTAACGGAGTGCGTAGCATTCCGATTAACGACTGTTAACGCGCGTTTTAATGCGCAAAAGAAATAAACGAACCAATAAAACCAAAAAAATCATGTTAAAAAAAGAACTTCTATTATTTGCAATTTACGTCTTGATAGGCGTTGCAATTGCATCGGTTGCAAATTGGCACCCGATAGCTTCGGGACTATTTGTCATTTACGTAATGTTTGGAATTATAAAAATTTTAGCACGTGGCGTATAGACTTAGAGATTATCAAATACAAGCAAAAAAGGATATACGCCAGGCATACGGAGATGGTCATTTGCATGTAATTTTGCAATCACCTACGGGTACCGGCAAAACAGTAATGTTTACCGACATTGCTAGGGAGGTAGTTAGTAAAGGCAAAAAAGTGCTAATTTGCACGCATCGTACAGAGCTACTATTGCAGAGTGGTGGTAGTTGCGAGCGGTCCGGGCTTGAACCATTTTACATAGAGGCGGGGCAGAAAGTTATAAGCAATGCCTTTAGCACTTATGTTGCCATGGCGCAAACGCTTAGAAGGCGAATAGGGGAGTTTCCAAGAAAAAGAATTGCGGCACTTAAAACTGCAATCAAAAAACATCCAGAGCACGCTAACGAATGGAGTCGTAGAATAAAGGAATTAGAGGAGTCCATTAAGTTATGGGAGGGTTGGATTAACACCATCGACCTAATTATTATCGATGAGTGCCACACGCAAGATTTTAACTTTCTTTTTGAAAGCGGTCTAATCGACAACATTTATGTAATTGGTGCGTCTGCAACTCCGCAGCGGTCAGGGAAACAGCGTCAGCTTGGGCTGGATTATACAAAAATAATCAGCACTATTTCCGTTCAGGAGTGCATCAACCGTGGCTATTTGGTGCCGGATGATTATTTTGCGCCCATGAGTGCGGACATGGAAGGCGTGGCGGTTGATAGGAGCAAAGGCGACTACCAGCTTAATCAAATGTTTAACCGATTTGATTCTCCGCGGCTATATTCTGGTGCCGTCGAGGCTATTACAGAACATGCGCCTGATGCCAAAACAATTGTTTTTTGCGTTAATATTGAGCATACAATTAAAACGACGCTGGAATTCGCTAAAGCTGGGTATAAGGTGCGTTATCTTACCAGTAAATTAAGCAAGCCCAAACCACCGAAAGAGGGCGCTACTGAGGGGCAAAAAGTGATATATGAAGAGCGGCTGAGGGTATACGAACTGCAGCAGCAAACATGGCAGCAGTACAGTGGAGAGCGAAAAGAGATAATGGACGGTTACAAAAGTGGCGAATTTCAGATTTTAGTAAACGCCGACATTGCAACAACTGGCGTAGATGTGCCAAGCATTGAAAGTGTTGTACTGCTCAGGGCAACGATGAGCAAAACGCTACTGTATCAAATGCTGGGGCGAGGGAGCCGAATCTGCCCAGAGATAGGAAAGGCCAGTTTTAATGTGTTTGATTTTGGCACTAATTGCGAAAGATTGGGATACTATACAGAAGACCAACTTTGGGGGCTATGGCACGAAGAGGGCAAAGGTGGGGGGTTGGCGCCTATAAAATATTGCGGATACGATAAGGATGGGCAGCAAATAAGAGCAGGAGGGCGAATAGCGGAAGGGTGCAGGCGCCCAATTCACGGAGGGTTTACAATTTGTCCTTTTTGTGGGTTTAAATATCCCAAACAGGATCCGACGTTGGTCGATTTGAGTACAATTATGTATAATCCAGATACTAATATGGTTGAACGACGAAAGCCAATTAGTAAAATGAGCAATGAGGAGTTGATTGCCTATCAAAAAGAAAAAGGACATAAAGAGGCGTGGCTATGGGCTAGATTATACGCACGAGGCGGAGAAAAATTAGTCGAAGAGATAGGCGTACAACAGCGATGGGGCGCAGGAAAGATACATATTGCAAAAAAAATTGGAAAAAAAATATCAAAAAAATAGTGATAATCTTTGGTGTGTATAAAAAATATACGTATATTTGTAATACATAATTAATCAATCATTAACAATTAAAAATCAAACATCATGACAAATTTCCAATTTCAACAACAGTTACAAAAGAAGTATGGTAAAGAAATCATTATTATCACTTCAACAAAAGACGGTTACTTTTGCACACGCCTAAATGGTGGTAATGCAAAGATGGATGTAAAAGGACAAAAAACAAAGTATTACAAAACAATCAAAAGCCTTCAAAAACACAGTAATACGTACAACCAAGCATCTCAAAATTGCCCGGTCCTTGTTGTTAGCCCACGAGGGACAGATATGGCTGATGCAGTTGTACAAAAAATAAAATAATTAAAACCCAGCTCCTCTTCGGAGGAGCTAAAACAATTAACAACCATGGCCAGAACAATCACATTAGAATTTAAAGGCGTTGAGCTTAAAATTAATTTCGATTATCAGCCAGCCGAAAAGGGCACGCATGACATTGCCCCCGCCAGTGATGTGGTAACTATCAATGAAATTTACATTGATGAACAGAACGCTACTGAATTACTTGAAAGCATGATGGGCGAAATTGAAATTAAGGTTTACGAAGAATTAAAGAAGGAATAGCCATGACCCGAAAAATCAAAACCAGAAAGAAAATTTTGTCAAAACTCAAAGCTGATGACATGATGAAATTCGCAATAGTTGAGGGTTTTAAATCAACTCGTCGCCTCTTTTGCAGAGTTACATTAACCAGATTAGGCTTTATAACTGTTCGATTTTTCGATAAAGTAACGAAGCCTCCTACGACTCGATGTTTATACATTTCACAAGTGTATACCCAAGATATGTTATCTAACATATTAGATGACACAGAGAAATATTACGATAATTTGTAAGTTTGTAGAATAATAAACCCATTAAAAACACAACCGACTATGCAGCAAAAAACATTTATCATTGATTACACTGTTGTTTCCAACAATGGGAAAATAGTAGAGAGAAAAAAAGTGCGTGCTAAGCGAAAGTTTAACGCATTTGAAGCGCAGGTAAAACTCGAAGAATTTCTAAAAAAGAAGCATGACAATTTTGGGAAAATGGTAGTGCACTCTTGTAATGAAGAAAATTATTTTGAACAGCTATTAAATAACGTATTTAACTCAACAATACCATGGCAAAAGTAAACTTTGAAGACATCACACCGGCCGCTTACATTAATGAGCAGCCAGTTGATACAGGACAACAACGCTCAGAAGAGTGGTTCAGACAACACGTTGGGCGCTTTACCGGTTCAGGATTTTCTAAATTAATGAGCTGTGATGGGTCCGTAGCTAGAAAGAGCTGGGCAGACCGAGCAAAATGGGTATCATTCGGTAAAACTGCCGAAAAGTACATCTATCAAAAGGCAATGGAGCGAAAATTTAATCGCTCCTTTGACAAGCAAATTAGCCGTTGGGAGATGGACTATGGAACGCGAAAAGAGCCTGAAATCATTGCCGCTGCAAAGGAGGGCTATCCAGAGATTTGCGCAGAGATAGAAGAATGCAAATTCATCGAAATAAAAGGCCTTGAGGGAATTGCAGGGACATCACCCGACGGTAAAGTAATTGATAGGTCCGGTGTTGTTAGAGCTGGCGAATGGAAAGCAAGAGTGTCAATTGACAAGTATTTTGATAGCGTTGAGGTGCCGTATAATGAAAAACATATGGATTTTTGGCAGCACCAAGGTGAAATGCTATCATTGGAAGTTGACAGCTTAGTGTACATTGTTGCTATGCCACCCGCTGATCCATTCGATTTAGACGAAATTTTAAGGCCTGATGATTTACATGTGCAAATCATTGAAGCTAATAGGACAATGCAGGAAGCTTTGATTTTTAGAATATTGGTAGCCAATGAGGCCGCAGATATTTTTGTAAAAACGAGGAAGCCTATTAGCGAGTGCATTGCGGAGGCAATTAACAAAGAGGAGTAATTATAAACAAAATAAATAACTATGACAAGAAAAGAGTATCGTCAGCAGATAGACGCTGCACCTGCGAAAAGCGCAGTATTAAACAGGAACCTTGATGCGTCTGGAAAAAAAACGCATAAATATGTGCCCATTCATTATCAGGAAGGTATGGCAGATTACTTGTTCGAATATTGGGACATAATCGACACAAAGGTCACATTTGTCGAGCGCAGTGATAAGGTAATGACTTGCACCGTAATTGTTACCATTAGCTACATGCCAAAATACGAGGGAGCAAGTGAGCGCGTTACCACTGGTATTGCTTCTGGTTTTTTTGCTAGCCAGAAAAACAGTAGCGAGTATGGTGTTCCTAAAATTGAAAATCAAGCGATAGGCAATGCACTCCAAAAAATTGGTAATATTTTCGGGCGAAACATTGGGCGAAAAGTTAATGTAAAAGGAAAGGTGTACGAGGTACCTTCTGACTGGTCGATTCGTCAGCAAGCAGAAAAAGAAGTAGAAAGTCAAAAACAAGGAGAATAAAAGATGAAAAAATACGGAACAAGTTTAGACCTTTTGAAGTTGCAGAATGCATTTGTAAAAAAGTTCAAAAGCAAATCAGGACAAGAAGTAGAATGCGTTGTAATTCCAATTGACCAAAACTATTTAGTTAGAGGCGAGAAGGGGTTGTATCTCAATGCAGACACCGTTATCCGTGACGATGAAGACCAATACGGCAATGCGGGCTTTGTTGCGCATAAGGCGCCAAGCAATCAATGGAAAGCAGCCAGTCAGGAGGAGAAAGACAAAATGAATGAACTGAACATTTTAGGCAACTTGAAAGATTTTGGCAGCAATCAGGCCTCAACGCCACAAGGCAGCGAGCCGATGGACGCCAGCGATAACGGTGCAGACGATTTACCATTTTAGCGCATGGTAACTTTGCCACTGGATTACAAAATTAACAAAACTACTTTTGTAGTGGCAGTTCCTTCCGAGAAGCTGGTAGAAGAGAAAATTAATGCTATTGATTTAGAGGCTATAAATCTTGAAGGCCAGACGTTTAAAGTAATTGATTTTTACAGCTATTCTCGGAGGGACATCTTTCCAGTTGGGCTGATGCATTTAGCCACCGGAATGAGCTTCACCCCCACTGCCGTTTGGCGTAAATACCACAAAAGCGACAGATTATATTTTTTTATCATTCAAAAAGAAAAAGAAAACGAAAAATGAACGAAGGAACTTTAAAAAATCACATGATAACTAATGCATTAAGCTACAATAAGCACTTAACAAAAACATATCTTAACGATAAAGGGTTTAATGAGTTGCTTTGCTTTTGCCATCCCCTAGACAGAGCAGATTTTATCGAAATGAAAAAGGAAATTGAAAGACAAAAAGAGAAAAAAAATGAAGGATTTTAGAATTAATTTAACAGCTTTTGCAAGCGACATTATCGAGGCGTTAACCGACGAAGAATTGTCAGCTTTAGAATGGATGATAAACGATGAGAAAGCGAAACGACTACAAAATAGTGGCGACGATTAAGTTATGAAAGCACTATTTTACATTTTAACGGTAGCTGCGATATCATCACAGCTACCACACGCCTACTATACCTTTAATAGTTTTAGCCGTCTAACTGGGTGGATGAAAGAGGTACAGAGTGCTACCTTTTGCGGTATCATCTCCGTGGCTATTTTTGCTTTTGTATTAATAGGTAATAGCAAAATGGCATTTTATGGAATGCTGGTTGAGGTAGTTATCAACCTTTACTACTACTCAATGGATTTTTGGAAATATGGCTACGGTCAAAAAACCAAGAAGCAAAAGAGCACGCTCAAATGGTGGCGACAAAACTGGATAGCCGTATTTTTCAGCCCTTTACTGCCCGGGATGATTTATCTACTAGCTGAGCAGTTGAAGGGGATGTGATTTTTAGTGAGTACAACGTTTTAGCTATGAATAGTAGCGAAATTAAACCACTACACTATCAAAATGAAGTAAATTAAAATTATAAACCTACAGGAACGTACGACACCGCTATTATTTATAGCTGTTGTTATGCCCCGTACATTAAAGTAAAATTATGGAGCGAATTAAAGCAGTAACAATATTAACAGCACAAGGGGTTAATACTTATAGAGTGGATTTTAAAACAATAGGAACTGAGCGATACACAGTTGACAAAATTACGAAGGAAGCAAGGCATATAAATGGCGACCCCTACGACCACTACTGCATATATGATACAGAAGGTGAATTAAGAACCACAATTAATTGCCTTGCGCCTTGCGAAGTGGAGTATGGAGCCTAACTCCGAAATAACGGAGACTTTAATGCGCGGAAAATTAATCACTAAAAAAATACATCATGACAGAATCACAATTACAACAAAAAATAGTACTTGCTTTTGGTCAAAAACACCCGGAAGATTACGGGCATTTGTTTATGGCTAATAACACAGGGTTTACTGACGCTCAACGGGGATACAATCACGCTATAGGGCAAATCTCTGGCGTTGCAGACTTGCAATATTGCAGGCCGGGAACAAATGAATTGTTTGCCGTCGAGGTGAAAGCTCCGGGAACCAAGCACGACAAAAAACACATTAAAAAACAGCTTTACTGGATTATGAAAGTTCCGAAATATGGAATAATGTCAGAGCGTTTTGATATCATTATTGCTTTTCTTTTTGCCGCCCACGATGGCGATTATGAGACATGCCGAAAGTTATCGATTACTGAGATGGCAAGAGTTAAGCATAAGGTTGAAGAAAGTAGAGGACAGAAGGTTATGTTTTAAAACATACGTAAGCAGGCAAACAAACAGCCTACTTTTTCGTAATATTGTACAAACCAAAAAAACTAATACCATGACCAAAAAAAAAGAACAATTGTACATTCAGTGCATTAATTATTATCGTAAAAGCGCTGAGGCATATCACCGCGGCGATACTGCCCACGGTTACGCTATGTATCGTAAGGCGAAAGATATTATAGATAAACTGGCAGAGCTAACAGAAAAGGAGGGGTGAGCGATGAACAGAGTAAACAAAATGATAGCATTATATCATGAAATAGAATCATTGAATAATCACCGTATTTGGATTACGGGAACCCTTATGCTTAAATTAAGAGGTATTAAAGTTGGAAGGAAGCCTCATGACTTGGACATTTTGACAAACACGCATGCACCTGAACTCCGAATGCCGGCAAGAGCGGTGGAGGTTCCGAAATCAAAATCGTCTAACGGGACTGGCATAAAATACCAAATTGATGGCATTTTAGTTGATGTTATGTCATGCGGTGAAAAACCGGTTTTTTTTAATGGTGTGCATTTATCAACTATTGAGGATTTGATTAGGATTAAAGAGAATTTTGCAAGCCAAAATAATAAAGGTGCAAAAAAGCATGCTAAAGATTTAATTGAAATAAGGAGGCAATTAAAATGAACATCTTTTTTTTACACCACGACCCTGCCGTAGCGGCAAAGTTGCATCACGACGTACACGCCCGTAAGATGGTAACCGAGGCAACGCAGATACTTTCGGCAGTTGCCAGAGTTGTATTGTACGATAACGACATCCCTGTTTACAAAATGCCAAGCGGAAATAAAATGCCAATTATGTGGGCACTTAAATCACGTGATAACTTTACGTGGTTGCTTGACCATGCTGTTTCACTTGCTAGTGTTAATCGCAAGTATTTGAATGTTAGTTGTGATAAGCAGCGCGAAGTACTTTCATTTATCATCGAGCATCGCAACGAAATTGAGATGAATATAAAACCAGGGCGATTTTCGCCTGAGTATGTGTTTGACATAACAAAAGTGCCAGAATGCTACTCACCTGATGTTTACAGCGGTTACAACACCTATTATCGTTTGTATAAAATGCATGATAAAAATGACAAATTCATTGGTAGCTATACTGGGCGGCCTTCGTTAACTGATTATTTATTAAAAAATGGAGAGAGCTAAAAAAAATGCAACTAATTAGCTTATTTAGCGGAATTGGCGGCTTTGAACTGGCTGCCGAAAAGATGGGGTGGGATGTAATCAGCACTTGCGAAATTGAAGATTTCCCAAACAAAGTGCTCAACTACTACTGGCAAGACGCATATCACCATAGAGATATAAGAACATTGACTAATGAAATATTACGAGAAAAAAGCAGATGGGACCCAAGTGGACCAACAATCATTACAGGTGGATTCCCATGCCAACCCTTTAGCATGGCAGGAGCCAGACGCGGCACAGAAGATGACCGCTACCTATGGCCAGAAATGTTTAGAATCATCAAAGAGGTTAGGCCAGATTGGATCGTTCCTGAAAACGTTGCTGGAATCACAACGATGGCGCTCCCAAGTTCACCTATTAAAGTGGGAAGTCAAACCAATTTATACGGAGAGGGTGACTCGTTATATGAACTCCGAGAAAGATTCGTCCTTAACCAAATTATCGACGATTTTGAGTCAATCGGCTACACCGTCGCGCCGCTCATTATACCAGCTGAAGCCGTCGGGGCACCACACCGAAGAGAGCGAATCTGGATTGTTGCCAACGCCTCAAGCAATAGACGGAACCGGGAAAGGGCGGAGTCTGATGTTGAAGAAGGACAGCAAACGAGACCCAACCAAACCAGGGAACTGGAGAGGAGACTTGAAGGACTTTGCGACGATAGGACTACTCCCAACACCGAATGCGAGCGACAACAGAGACAGAGGAGGTCCAAAGGACAAATCCGTACAAAGGCGCTTAAAAATTGGGAAACAAGTTGGACTAACATCAATGGTGAATGGCCAACTCAACCCCCTGTTTGTAGCGGAGATGATGGGGTTCCCTCCAGACTTTACGGAATTACCTTTCCTAAATGGAGAAACGAATCAATAAAAGCCTATGGAAATGCAATTGTTCCACAAGTAGCATTTGAGTTGTTTAAGGCGATAGAAAATAGTTATAACCAACAAAACCCCCCGAGCTATTGCCCGGGGGGAAAACCCTAACCATGTCTATTCGCGCGAGATATGCGCCAGAAAAGTAGTAGTAAAAGTACGCCTAAAAGTATAAAAAACCAAATCTTAACTCGCTTTTCTAATCGAGATATAATGCTTTCTTTTTCCTTTATCATCGCCTTTCGCTCTTCTGCTATCTTTAACGTGCGCTCTATTACCTTATTTTTGCGCCTTAACTTAATTTGCAAAGCTACTAACGTGTCTACTTTTGCGGATGCGGTGACAAATAGTTTCCCATTTTCCACCCAAGCAGCGGCCGTAGCAATTCCGTCGGAGCTAACCACTTTTGTAATTGGAATATCTTTTAAGTTAGGCGCTGGTAGTTCGATAAAAGCAGTATCGCTCACCACCATAAGAGTTACAAATGTGTCGAGCTTGTAAACGGTGTCTTTTAGGAACGTTTGCACGGTTACAGTTGTGTCTGCTTTTACGTCGATAATTTGCGGGTCCTTTTCCAGTGCTTTGCGTAAGTGGTAGTTTGCGGAGCAGCCGGAAAGGGACAGGACAATTGTAAAAAGAACGAATAGTTTACGCATTGCGCCCTCCCGTCAACTTATCCCTGATGTCGGCAAGGTCTTTCATCATTTTTGGAGCGGTTGCAAAAATGCCAAGAATTACAACTAACAAAAGAGCCTCAATTGTAATAGCTCGGTTATACGCAACAAAGTACATATAAATGAAGATGAAAAAGAAGACCGTGCCCGCTGCCATTTGCAAGCGTGTGATACTAAACTCCTTCATACTTGCATCTTTGTTCCACTTTTCTAAAAATCCAATTTTCATAGTTTAATGTTTAAAAGTTAATTAATTAGTTAAATTTCTTCAATGTGGGGGTAGTCATCAAAATTTTGGTCTGTGATAAACTCTCCGTCCATGTCCCAGTTGCTGCCGGAACGTATTTTTATGCCAAGCTCAGCAGCACACGCAAACGCCACACCAATGATTATAAGCATGTGTTTTTCGTTATCAGGGTCTGGCTTCCCGTTTATGTATGGCAGAATGTCAAAGGCCTTCCCATCTTGATGCTTGCTGCGTTTGTGGTATCCGTCAAGTTGGCTAACACCTGACTTAAATAGCTCATTTTGCTCATCTGCCGTTCGCTTGCCACCCATCCAAGCAATGCCGAAATCAACGGGTGTTCGTTGTATCATTAAATCAGATAGGCGCATCATATTATCTGATAGCCCTTCACGTCGTCGGTTACTTAATGCACTGAATTGAAAACTCATGCTGTCCTCCTTTCTTTTTCCTTTTTCCATTCTTCGAGCTTCTTAATGCGTTCCTCGTGATTTTCCGAACGCTTTTGCTGTGCCTCTACTCGCTCCTTAATTTCATAAATTAGCCTATTCTGTCCGGCTAAAATTTCGGCCAAACTTTCAAGAATAGCATCTTGTCCGCGCCTCAACTCTCTGAGTAGCTCTTTTTGTTTATCTTTTTTGCGTCGTATCATTTGGTTCTATTTTACGAATTCCTATTTTGTATCTTCGGTCTTTAGGGCTAATTCTAAAGGGGTTTGGGAATTGTATGTTTTTTTTTTTACCGGGTAAAAAGTCCATCCCGGCACACCTGATTTGTACAAATCCTTCAACAATTCAATGCTGCTCTTGTTGTCAACCATAGCGTTAATTATGATGTCCTGCTTTTTTGCCGTTTGCTCTACTTGGGCGTTTGTGCTGTCTATCTTTCGCCCGTGCTGCTCAACTTCTCGCAATATGACCGCCTGATTTTTAGATATAATCGTTTGACTATCTTTTACGTCGCTAATGTCCTCTTTTACGTCGTCAATGAAATAATCACGGATGTGCGGAGCGGCAATTGTTAAAGCCACTGCCAATATTATAATATCAGCAAGCTTCGCGGCTCCCAATTTTACGAGGGAGCTTTTTGCAGCGTCATATTTTAAGAAGGTGTTTAGCATAAGTTTAATTACTTTTTACAGAAAACACTTTTCCAGCCTGAGTAAATAACGCTTCCAATGCCTGAGCGTTTGGACTATTAACCACGTCAAAAGTTTCGTTTGAGCTGTCCGACAAATCCAGCTGATAATTGTCTGTTACCCCTGCCCCCTCTGTATTTTGGAATTCAGAAAGATAAATCCCTAACAAACACTCTTGCATGGTAGCAGTGTAATTTGTATAATCGGCTTTTGATACAGAAGGAGTCCAGTCGTCTATGTATTTGCCGTTCATAACCGCGCCGCCCTGACAAATGAATCGTTCAACTTCCCTTACATCGTCAAGAGTTGAACTATTTTTTGACCACGGAAAATCAGCCTCTGTATTATTTGCGTTTTTTGCGCCCAACACTGATACATAAAATCGAACAATTGTAGGGGTAACATCTGTTTGCAATACAACAAAGTGTAATCTCATAGTTTGACTCGTTATTCTCATTATACTTTCACGTTAGATGGTTCAAAATTAACTCCTATTTCCTGTAATTCTGCTATGAATGCGTCTCTACTTTGATTCACTACTTTTTCTAAATTAGTAGCCAATTCCTTCTCGCTTGTTCCGTCATTAATTTTCGGACCGCCTACCTCAGCTTTATCTAATATAATGTATTCCAGTGTGTTAACATCATACACGCAATACCAAACAGGTGTATGCTTCATATACGTCATGTGCATTTTATACCTCCTCCTCGCTTGTGATTAATTCTAAAGCTTCAATTTCATCCCAGCAAGCTTGTTCAGTTGAATGTGCTGAGCAAACAAAGCTACGCCCTACCACATCTTGAATTACCTGCTTATTGTTGGTAGATGGGGTGGTGATTAGTTTTTTAGTGTCATCATCATAGATGAATGCGAATGTGTCATTTGGTTTAAATGCTATCATAATTTCGTTAATTTGTTGTTACGCTTAAAAGGTGTCCGGCATCTGTAAACAGATCTAATAATGGTTGATAATCGTATGTTGGCGCTGCGTTTGTGCCTCCTGAAATATCAAGCGTTACGTCTCTTATGGGTGCGTTATCAGAATAAAAATCGTACCAATCTTTCAAAAGTGTATTTACGCTTTCTAGGCTGCCGTCGTTGTTCAACATCAAAGCGTCATTGAGCGACAATTGTGCTGGAGCGTAAATTCCCTCTAATTCATTGTTATATGTCCTAAAAGAGCGAATGTTAGTTAAATGCTTACCCGCATTATCCCACATTAAATGATTCCCAGTTAATTTGTTAGTGTCTATGTATAGATATTGCAATTTTGTTAAATAAGGTAATCCAAGATACCAATTAGTTGTAACCCCTGACAATAGATTAGAGCCAATCCTTAAATGTTGTAAATTGCTCCAAAATGGGAATACCTCGTAAAACATAGTCATATTACCAGTTATGAGGTTATTGTAAAGTCTAAAATAAGATATTGACGTCCATTTTTTTAAAAAATAAAACCAATATGTCATATCAAAAGTTAGCCCCCTACTGCTAATATCAAACCTTGTCAACCCATCCGTAACACTAATTAAATGCTTACCGCCATACGCCCAAGTATGAGCGTAATTTGCATTCGTTGTAATTGTATCACTTGTGCCATCACCCCAATAAAGCGTATCGGTTGAGCTACTTTGCAAATCCAAATCAAAAGTAGTGCCCTCTACTATGAATTGCAAATATGGACGAATTGTCCACTCCCCACTGTAATAGTAGTTCCCTTGATTTTGGAAGTCTTTAATTCCAATAAAGCTGCGTAGTGTAGCAAGCTGTGTTTGTTCGCTGTCGTACAGAACCAATCTATCCAAACCAGTGAACACCTCATCCGCCCATACCTGTCGACCAAATGTTCGGTGTGTTGGGTTAACACCAAACACCTCATCAATTAGGCGGTAGTGTAACTCATCTACTCGCCAATCTCTCGGGTTGCCTGCATCATAGTAAAAGAAGTTGCCAGTTACCCAAGTACTAGTATCGCTCTTATCCCAATAGGCTGACGGCATGCGCAGCACTGTATCAGGTGTTAGCTTTCCATCAACTACTCCACCAGCAACTATTAACAAGTCATTGCCATTGTCACTTTGGTCAACCAGATAGGTTTCGCTGCCTACCGTGGTCGTTTCCGTAGTGTATCTACCGACAGTTGCGGCTGGTATTTTAACTCCGCCACGCCTTGAAACATTGAGGTTTAAATTTACATTCAGCATACTGTTCTACTACTTCCAAAGTTCAAATCCTGTCGTTGTTGGGCTATCTACATGCACCTTCGTTACGTGTGCATTATTCTCTTTCAACGACTGCCCAGTAGTCTCAATTCCCTCTTGTGGTGCAATGCCATCGTTTACCAAATCAACTTTGTACGTGCTTGCTAGATTCGCATCATCACACCAAAAACGACGAGCTGGTTTAATTTCGTCGCCCAAAGTGTACGTATCTCCTGGAACAATTACATTTGTCCCGATTGCCGCGGCTTTTGTTTTGCCATCCTGCGAAGTTATTGTGTTATTCATTCCCATTTTATATCGTTTAAGCAGGAGGTTCAACGCTAGTTGATGTACGCTCCTTTAGTTTTTCCTCTTTTAAAAATATATTAAAATCTCTGGGGGTGTCAAAAACCCCACTGTTTGCCCCTTCTATCCTTATGTCTGTATTTGTAACCCTCGCCTCAATGGTAATTGTGTCGTTAGCTGTAACTGGTATCACATCCACAAAAGAGACCAAATCTGTAAATCCATCCTGTCTGAAATTGCGCGTAACCGCTGTGTTAAATTTGCTTATTTCTGTGCCATTTTTTTTAACACGCAAATAAACACTTTCCACTGCTGCTGCTGTTCCAGCATAAGACATAGACGCGTGCGCGGAAAAAGACACATAGCCATCAAAACCAACGACTATCCCGTTCCCCGCTACATTTGTATAATAGGTAAAACCATCACTTTTCTGCATGTTGTAAAAGTCTGGCATGACATTATACCATGTATCAGCTGCCCCGAACGTAATGCTATTGTCCAGATTTTGTATTGAAATACTTTCGGCATCTACGTAGCGTTTAGGCACCAATGAGCTGTCAATCAATGAAGCATCATTTACATTGTCATAAACAAAACCCTGGAAAGCATCATAATTAGTTTTTAAACTAAACACATCACCTTCACCCACTAATGCACTCCACTTTCCCGTGCTACTTGTGCTATTGGCAAACAATACTAAATTATCATCGGCTGGATTTACGCTTATAAATGGGTTTCGAGTCAGTGACGGAAAAGTACTATTACCTATGAATATAGCATCATATATAGGAATGTCGCCCGCAGAGCCTGAAAAATCAAAATTTATGTAATTATTTGTGCCGTTCGATTCCCACAAATCCCCTAAAAAAGTATTTGCAAAACAAGTACCATTAACTCCTAATTTTGAGCCTGATGAGTTAGTCCCAATGCCAACATTATAGCCTAAGTCATCAGGGTGTAACGTATTTCCGTTTAACGTCCAAGCTGTCGTGTCTGACGCTAAAGGCTTTCCGTTTAAATAGAAATCTCCGGAAAAATCAACCCGTGTTGGTTTCATTGTTATTTTACTGTTATTACTCCCGCTGTATGTGCGCATCTGTAGACTATCTGTGCTAACGCCAAGCAATGCGCCATAGTCTGGGAACATAGATGTAAAATAATAAGCCTCCATTTTTAAAGGGAGCGGGTTTGCGGGGTCCGTTGTAAAATGGTAGAAATCATTGCCATCTATTATGGATGTTCGGTAATATCCATCACTATAAATGAAATTGTCGCTGTAACTAAATCCATCCTCTGCATTATTCATAAAAGGCACTTGTCCAAAAGTGCCGTAATTGATATCGCTAGCTTTTGCGTCGACGTAAGCCTTGTCTACCAATACCCCTTGATACCATGATGTCACTGAGCTATCACCCAGCCTAATTTCGTCTCTAACTAGCAACTTATTAATGCTTTGCCCGTAAGTGCTTACAAAAGCAACTGCTATTAAAAATGTTAATACTATCTTTTTTATCATATCCATTCAATTTAGTTAATTACCCATAATTACAAAGGCATTAAGCTGCCAACTTAAGTTATCTTCATCGTTTGTAAAATAAATGTCCCCCTCTGTGTCGATGTACCCTGTTGAAATCCTGTTACTATTGTTTGAGGGGTCATTTGCAAGTAGTGGCACATTGTAACCTGGAGAGATGTAGCCCTCTATTTTTTTCATAAATTGACTACTTCCCCACTCAGTGTTTGACCAAGTAGCTATAACTTGCAAAACCTTACCTGTTTTTTTGCCTTTAATTGATAGCGAATTAAAATGCCCACTTGTCTGAGTGCCGCTAAATGATAAAGAGCTACTTTTTGCATTGGCAGCCAATTCAGCAACAGTTAGGAAGGCCTCATTGCCGCTGCCGTTATCTACCTTAACGACGGTTGTATCTGGATTAATAACCCCAGCGTTAGGAAGTGTATACGCTTTTGCATAGATAGTTCCAACCTTCATTTTTCGCGTTGACGAAAAACTATCAGCATCAACAGCCACATAAATGTCAGGGCTGTAAGTGTCCTGAGTATCAGTCAGTAAGTGTATAAATCTTCCTTCTATTTCTGCCATAATTAATCTTTGTATTTCGCGTAAAAGTTAGTGCTATTTTCTCGAAATAACAAATATTTATCTGAGTAGTTGATTTTTAGGGGATATATGGACGGCTCAACATCT
>CAZCGV010000014.1:0-18690 GCA_964498515.1 uncultured Methanosarcinales archaeon | reverse complement strand
GTTCTTTACTTAAAACATCTCTAAACGTACCTTCAAGATATCTTTCATTAGGAAGAGGATCAACTGTAACATTCCAAATAGAATTTGTACCATTTAATTCCTCAGGAGTGTAATTAAAAAAAGTTGTGTCAGGTAAACAATTACCATTCCATTTAGGAGTCACAACAACTCTCCAAGTTTCCAAACTCTTAGATTTAGTATCGGTGGATTTTACATATTTTCTACTCTTAAATTCTCCTTTAGATGTTCCAACAATAACGCCATCTTTTTTAACAAAACTAACTGTGAAAGGATTATCTCCTTTAGGAAAAACAGTAACGCCATACCAACCTGAAGCAACTCTATCGAAATTTAAATTTAAATTTGAACCTTGTTGATTTTGATCAACAGGAATTTTCGCCCCTTTACAATCAATCCCAATAACATCAAAATTAGAATTATTTGGAACCTGTAATGAGATATCATTTCCACTTTTTAACAAACTATAATTTATTGGAATTGTTGTCTCAATACCACTAACTGCAAAATCAGCAATACCATCTATCCTCAAATCTTGAGTCATAGAGAAATTTTGATCCATATTTTTGACTTCAACAACACCATATGATGCTGGAGAAATACCATCCGAAAAATAAGCTCGCACTCTTAAATTAAAATCATAATCTGCACCTTTCAACATACTACAAATACCTAAAACCGCAACAGCCTTAGTCAAAGGATGCCCAATAATCTTCTTAACAAGCTCCGAAACCATACCATTATTAACCCAAACTAATATATAAACCTTTCGTTTTCTAACCACTGAGCAGTAACAACTAAACCATTGTAAATAAATTAAAACCTTCGATTCAAATCGAAGGCCTTATAAATAAAAATCCAGATTAGAATTTCATTTTTCAATTAAGCACATTATATATGTGTTTAAAGAAAATTTTTGAATTATTCAGCGATTCTTTAGCAGGTTCCACATTAGCTTGAGGTAAAATTCTATATGTAAAATCGCCTCGTTTTGATTTTTCCTTTTGAAATATTCCAAGTAAAGACTCTGCTTTAACAATAATCTCTTTATAAATTTTTAATAATTCAACATCAAGTTCACCATTTTGAACAAATTTTGAAAATTCTTCAAATGTTTTTTTATGTTCTTCGGGGGCAGAGGTTTTTATTTCTTTAAACGACAAATATGCTTTTGCACTATAAAAAATACTATAATAAGAATGACTTATTACTGCACTATAATAAGTTTCAGGTTCATTTATACTAAAGATTTCTTTTTGTAAACTAACTTCCTCACTTATTTTTAAAATAATTAGAGCAAGTTTAATCTCATTTTCAGCTCTATGAATAAATAATTTTGAATCCATCTAATATCCCCTCATTCAATAAATCATAAAAGATTTTATGGTTTTGAATCACAATATGTTTGTAAGCAATTTGCTTACCCAAATTTTCATATTTGTCTTTTAACATTTTAAGCATTTCGTATTTTGTAAATATGTGGTGATCAATAGTAATTATTGATTTTAAATTAATTGAATTCATAATCAACAGACACTTTTTTTTATCATCCATATTATTAACAAATATTGCTACATCTAAATCAGAGTTTTTTGTTTGAGAATTAGTTACATGCGAACCAAAAATTACAATTGATGCAAAAATTCCTGAAAGTTCTCTTTGTATTAAGGATATTGGTTGCTTCAACTCATAATTTTCTTTAAATAAAATATCAAAATACGAGAAAACTAAATCATTTTCAAGATTCACTTCATAAAGAATAATATTTGCTAAAGGAGTCTTTTTAATCAACCCTTCTTCCAAAAATCGTTTTATTGCAATTTGTATTGTTGAATTAGATTTTTCTTTAGAAAATTCTTTAATCTCTTTAAAAGTAAATTGTTTATATGGTTTTCTTAAAAAAACTTCAAAAATTTTAATTTGTTTTGGTGTTAACATATTTACCTCTTTTTCGGTATAAGTATACTTATTTATAGGTAATATATATAGTTTTTGATTTTGCATACATTCAATTTAATTTAGTGGTATTTATAATCGCCTCAACAATTTCCGGAAATCTTACAAGAATATTAAACTGCCTACAATAGAATAAAACAAATATAAATATCAAAAAGAAGTAGAAATTTATCAAACTTTTAATATCACTGATAAGTGATGAAAAGATTTATAAATCTAAACAAATTTTCACCATTTATGACAAACATAGGGGGAATGTGCTTCAGAGACAAAATATTTCTAATCGCAGATAGCATGGGTTCTGTCGAAGAAACCTCTACAAAATATGATTCTGTTCAAAAATTATATAATAAAGGCGACAACTTAGTTGTAATTGCCGGAAATCCAAATTTAGCAAAAACAGCAATCAATTCAGTAACAAACAATCCACAACCAGTAAATCATTTTGTGTACGAATTATTTGAAAAAGCCAAAGAAAAAAATATTTGTGGTTCAACAGCAATATTTCTTGTCGGAGGGCGTCATGAAACAGGGCAACCTCTCCTATATAGGATAGTGGTAAGTAAAGAAAACAATTTTGTTGAACGAGAAGAAATTATTTTCGACGGTTCCGGTTCAATTTATGCGGATGAATTCCGTAGATGTTCCAAGAAACTAGGTAAAGATCCAAATAAATTCGATTTAGTTGAATCATTCAGTTCGTTTTATGATTTAGAGCGTTACGGCTCATTAGATAGTTTTGTAAATGACAAATTTCAATTCGGATTTGTGACTCCTGAAGGTGTTTCAAGATTATACCATCCCGATATTTCTTTCGATGAAGAAAGGGGCCCTAGAGAATATGTGGCAGAAGTAATAAAAACAGAAAATCTACAGGAGAAAATTTTAATTCAACATTTGTTCGCGAGAGAATATAAAAAATTAATTGACACATTTTATTATTCATTTGATTCAGATATGCGAGATTATTTTAAAATAAAGCAAACGTACACAGAACACACAGAAGAGTATTTTAGAGGAACTTGCAATATAAGTGTTCTAAATCAGTTGGTGGAAGAACGAAAACTAATACAAACAAACATAGAAGAAGCTCTGAAAACCATAATGCAAAAAGGAATTGATAAATTCATCAATTACAACAAATTGCAAATAACAAGGCAACAGAACCTAATGGAAAAAATTCAAACTACAATAGCAGACATAAATGCACAAGTCAACAAATAAATTTCTTAACAAAATAATTCAATTAACCTTATAAATACAATCAAACTAACTCCATAAGGTGATCTTATGGCTGCAAGTCTAAAAAAACAAGCAAAAGTTGAAATAAAATACGCAATAGATAAAGAAATTTACGACAATTTCGTTAGAGCATGCTCAAAAAAAGGATTTGCTCCAAACATAATTGTAGAAAAATTCATGCAAAAATACATTCAAACAGGTCAAATTTAAACATACCTTTATATACGCACAAACGGATTCCTTTTAGGCTTAATAAAGCCAAAAGGTAGAAAAATGGCATTTGAAGGTAGAAGTTCTGGAAGAAGTAGAAGTGAGTACGGCTCAAGTAGCAGAAGTAGAAGTAGCGAAAGAAGCTCAGGTAGAGGTAGACCAAGTAGGAGAGGAAGTTTTGAGAAACATATAGCAACATGCGATAAATGCGGTGCAAGATGCGAACTTCCGTTCAAACCAACAGGTGAAAAACCAGTTTTGTGTAGCGATTGTTTTAGAAAAGAAGGACCATCAAGACCATCAAGAAACGATTCTAATGATGACCTAAAAGAAATCAATCGAAAATTAGATAAAATTCTAGATTTACTAACAGAATAATTTTTTTAATTAATTTTATAAATTAGATTAAACACCTTCATACATGAAGGTTTTATCTATAAAACAACCTTACGTTGAACTAATTCTCTCAGGTAAGAAAACCATTGAACTCAGAACTTGGAATACAAAATTTAGAGGAGAATTCCTAATACACGCATCAAAAACACCAGATAACGAAGCTATGAAAAAATTCAACTATGAAAATCTCCCAACGGGAAAAATTCTAGGAAAAATAACTCTCACAAACATAAAAAATTACGAAGAAACAAACGACTTTACTTTAGACCAAGATAAACACAAAGCAACTTCCTCTTGGGGAAAGTACGGATTCATTCTAACAAACCCCAAAAGAATACAACCAATAGAAATCAACGGAAAATTAGGTTTTTGGAATTATGATTTAAATTAATTTATATGCATTTTCTCGCATATATTCATATTCTTCTTCAGTAGTTTTTCGTTTAGCTTTCCCTAATATGGATTTTTTAATCTCTTCCATCGCTTCTTTATATTTTTCTTTATCTATTTTCTCTCTCAAAGCATTTCGAATGAATTCAGTTCTATTGTGATAATTTTCTTTTTGAACAACCTTATCAATCTCTTTCAAAAAGTTTCCTTCTAGCTTCAAACTTATCATTTCAGTCACCATATATCCATAGTATATACAATGCATATATAAATATTTCTATACGCTATCCGGAAAATTTACGGAAATTCTTCAAATCATTATATTAACCAGTAGAATGAAACCATTAAATTATGAATGCGTACTATATTGACACATCAATTTGGATGGATTTAATTGAAGAAAGAAAAGGTTACAAAAATGAACCTTTGTGGATTTTCGCAACTAAATTATTCATTCTAATTAAATTAAAACAATGCCCCTTATTAATTACAACTCTTTTAATGGAAGAATTTAGTACAAGATATTCAACTTCCGAAATAAATGGTATGATGACTCCTTTCAAAAATAATCTAATAAAAATAAATATTTCTGAAAAACAAAAACAAGAAGCAAAATTAATTGCAAAAGAAAGAAATTTACCAACAGGAGATGTTTTACACACAATCGTTGCAAGAGATAATAATGCAATATTAATTACGCGAGATAAACACTTCAACCAATTAAAAGACATTCATCCTCATTTCAAACCTGAAGATTTGATTTAAATATATTTATAAACATAAACCCATTCTCAACAATATGAACACATACCAAGACAACAGAGTAAAAACATCCAGTTAATTCTATTCCAATTAGTTCATAATTCAATTTTTTAAAACCAGAGGTAACCAATATGTTCGTTAAAGATTTAAAATATAAAAAAGACATGAAAGTAAAAGACCTAGTAAATTCATTCCAAAATCTAGGCTATCAAAGCATAGAATTAAACAATGCAAAAGAAGTTATAGTAAAAATGAAAAAGGAATCTGCAAAAATATTCCTAACATTCACATCTAACATGGTAACAAGTGGCCTAAGAGGATTTTTCGCACAATTAATCTCATTAAAAATACCTTCAGTAATCGTAACAACCGTAGGCGGAATAGAAGAAGACATAATGAAAGCACACGGAGAACAATTCACAATAGGTTCATTCCAAGCAGATGATGTAGAATTACACGAAAAAGGAATAAACCGAGTAGGAAACTTAAATATAAATAACGAAAGTTACATGAAATTTGAAGACCTTATTCTCCCTATGCTGGATAAACTTCATCAAAAACAATCCATTTGGACCCCCTCAGAATTATTAAAAGAAATGGGACTTTTACTAAATGACGAAAACTCAATATTATACCAAGCAGCAAAAAACAACGTACCAATATTCTGTCCTTCAATAACAGACGGAGCATTCGGATTTCATTTATACTTATACCAACAAAAACATAAAGATTTCATACTCGACCCAATAAAAGATTTCGGTAACATTCTCTTCACTACAACACACGATGAAAAAAAAGGAATAATTGCGTTAGGAGGTTCAATATCAAAACATCACGCAATCCTAGCAACACTTCTAAACGGAGGAGCAAATTTTGCAGTCTACATGACAACAGCACATTCATCAAGCGGTTCAATGTCAGGAGCTACAACTAAAGAAGCTAAATCATGGGGAAAAGTCAAAGACGAAAGCGATATAGCGACAGTTATAGGAGACGTAACCATAACATTCCCATTAGCAATGATTTCAGCATTAGATGAATTAGAAGAGGAAAATTTACTATGAACCCCTATTTCGAACTTTCCAAAAAAATAGTTTTAGACCAATACAAATATTTAGAACCATACGTAGATAATATATCCTACTCTTCCAAAACAAACCCTTTAATCACACCAATCTTAGAAGAAAACACAAACTCACAATTTAGCATACACTTCAAAAACGAATTAAAACACATAAAAGATAAATCAAGAGTTATATTTCTATTACAAGGAACAAACCAAGAAGAATTAAATCAACTAACAACACAAAATATTACTAAATTCATAGTCGACAACGAAACAGATTTAAAAATTCTAATCCAACACATCACCTCCACAAACATCAAAATACAACTTCTATTAAGAATGAAATTAAAAGAAAATACAATAAAAACCGAAAAGTATTACGTATTCGGAATGGAATCAAACATAATCTCCCAAAAAATCCAAGAATTAAAAAATCACAAAAACATAGAAAAATTAGGAATACATTTTCACAGAAAAACACAAAATATGGCGGAGTGGAATTTAACCTACGAACTTCAAAACACATTCCCCCAAGAAATATTTAACAACATAGACCTATTAAACATAGGAGGAGGACTTCCCTCAGAATATGCCAACACAAACATAAATGTATTCAACTCAATATTTAAAAAAATCCAAGAATTAAAATCATTCCTAAATAAAAACAACATAGAACTAATGATTGAACCAGGAAGATATATCTCAGCTCCCGCAGTCAAACTACACACACAAATAATCGCAATACACAGCAACACCATAATAGTTAACGCTTCAGTATATAATTCAGACATGGACGCCTTAATAGTGCCGGTAAAATTACTAGTAGAAGGAGAACAAGAAACAGGAAATCATTACATCATAAAAGGACTCACACCATGTTCATTAGACCTCTTCAGATACAAAGTACATCTAAACCCCCCTAAAATAGGAGACACCATAACATTCTTAAATGCAGGAGCATATAATTTTACAACAACATTTTGTGATTTAGAAGAAATCCCAACAAAAATAAAATGAAACTCATCAAAATCCCCTTCAGCGGAGGAGGATTAGGAAAAGGAAATGGTTCAAACGAAGCACCTAATAAAATAATTTCTTTCTTAGACACCACCTCCTTCCAAATAGAAGAAATACCTGTCGAAGAATCAAACATCTCTTTAAGTCACAAAAACATAGAACAATACATATCCAACCTAAACCAAAAAGCAATACTCTTAGGAGGAGACCATTCCATAACATATCCTTCAATAAAAGGATTTTCAAAAAACAACAAAGAATTTAAACTTCTAATATTCGACGCACATCCAGACCTAGTGAACAACTTTGTCCCCCCTACACACGAAGATTATCTCAAAGTCTTAATAGAACAAAAAATAATCCCTCCACAAAACATACTTCTGGTAGGGATTAGAAATTCAGACAAAATAGAAACAGAGTACATATGCAAAAAATTAATCCACTGCATTTACATGAGCGACATAAAATCCCAAGATTTAAACACAATTGCCCAACAATTAATCTCCTTCTGTGATAAACCCACATACCTTTCCATAGACATAGATGTTTTCGATTCAGACATTGCACCAGGAACAGGATATGCCGAACCGAACGGATTCAAACAAAAAGATCTTTTCAACATACTCCAAAAAATAATCCAAACCAAAAACATAAAATTAATAGACATAGTTGAAGTCAATCCAAAAAAAGATATCGAAAATAAAACTTCTTTCTTAGCTTCAAAATTGGTTCAAACACTTCAAGATTTCTAACACAAATAAAAAAACTTATAAACACGTGAATCAAAAATAATGTATTAAATTAAAAGGTGTACCAATGGCAATAAAAGATTATGTTAAAAAACATAAGAAAGCAATAGGAATAGCAGGCGCAGTAACGGGAGTTGTTGCTGGGACTTTAGCATTCATTTTCTTAAGAAAACCAAAAAAAGTTCAAGAAAAACAAATCAAACCAAAAAAAAGTAGTGTAAAGAAGGTTTCAAAATCTAAGCGTAAAGCTAAGAAATCTACTAAGAAGGGGGTGTCTGCCATGCCTGCAAAGAAAAAAGTTGCTAAAAAAACTACTACAAAAGCTACTACAAAGAAAAAATAAATCTTTGATATAGGATTTTTATTAAGTCCTTTTTCTTATTTTTTCTTTTTTTCTCTAAAATTCAGTTAAATTTATAAGTTTCTGCCCTTATTTAATATCGTTATGATAAAACAGACAATACCTCTATTCAGCCAAGTCAAATTGACGACAAAAACTAAAACCTACGAAGGAACCCTCCTACCAGATGAAGGTGATTCAAAAGTTTTGAAACTTTCCTCAGGATATGCTTTAAGTTTTAAAAAAGAAAACATACTAAATTTAACTTTAATCTCAAAACCAAAAAAAGCTAAAACGCAACCAAAACAATCAATTTCTTTCAACAAAGAAAGTATAGTGATCATGCACACAGGAGGAACAATATCCTCAAAAGTAGATTACAAAACTGGTGCAGTAATAGCTTCCTTCGATCCCAACACCTTAATAGAACTATTTCCTAAACTGAAAGAAATATCCAACATCGAATCACAATTTATTGGAAATATAATGTCTGACAATTTCAGATTTCATCACTTCAACCAAATAGCACAAGCAATACACAAAAGAGCCCTAAAAGGACAAACTAAATTTATTGTAACCTCAGGAACAGATTTTCTACATTATCTTTCAGCATCATTAGCATTCTTATTAAAAGACTTACCTATAAGCACAATTGTGGTCGGCTCGCAAAGAAGTAGTGATAGGCCAAGCACAGACGCAGAAAATAACTTAACAAACGCAGCATATTTTCTAGAAAATAAATTCATTCCAGGAGTTTTTGTTTGCATGCATTCAACATCCTCTGATGGTACATGTGACATTCTACATGGCGTCAATGTAAGAAAAATGCATTCATCAAGAAGAGACGCATTCAAACAAATCAATGAAGATAAAGTCGCAGAAGTTAACTACATTTCAAAAAGCATAACTATGTTAAAAGAATACTCTTTTTTCATACAAAAAGAAATTCCCAAAACGCTACCTTTATTCAAAGAAAACTTAAAAATAGGATTAGTATATTCCCATCCGCAATTTTATGCAAAAGAATTAGATGCATATAAAAAATTTGATGGATTAATACTCGCAGGATCTGGATTCGGACATTTCCCTGTAATTGCTTCCGACAAAGAAAGTAAAGAACACAACAAAATTTTAAAATCAATACAAACTCTGGCAAAAACCATGCCGATTATCATGTCCACACAAACCATAAATGGTGCAGTTAACCTCACAGTATATTCTCCTTTAAGAATGATCGAAGATGCAGGAGTTGTAGGGCACAATTCAACAATGATAACCGAAACTGCCTTCATAAAATTAGCCTACCTATTATCAACAGCAAAAAAAGAAGACATAAAACAACTAATATTAACAAACATAGTTGGAGAACTAAATCCAGAAAAATATTTCTCCTTTGAAGAAAATGAATAAACTCCAACCAATACAAAAATTAACTGAAAGCCAAATCATCGAACTAGGTTTAAAATCCGGATTAGAAATACACCAACAACTACAAGGAAAAAAATTATTTTGTTCGTGTCCAACAACAATTCGAGACGACGAACCAGACTTCATAATAAAAAGAAAACTTAGAGCTTCAACAGGAGAATTAGGAAAAACAGATTTAGCGGCAGAAGCAGAAAGCAAAAAAGAAAAAGAATTCATATATCAAGCATACAATGATACAACTTGCTTAGTTGAATTAGACGAAGCTCCTCCACAAAACGTAAATCAAGAAGCACTAAATACTGCTCTTGCAATAGCAAAAATATTTAACATGACTTTTCCCGACAAAGTTAAAGTTATGAGAAAAATAGTTATAGATGGTTCAAACACATCAGGATTTCAAAGAACAACCTTAATTGCAACAGACGGACTTTTAGAACAAAACAGCAAAATCACAATAGAATCAGTTTGTCTAGAAGAAGATTCCGCAAAAATAGTTGAAGAAACTTCACAAAATAAAAAATACAATCTATCAAGATTAGGAATACCTTTAATAGAAATTGCAACAGGCCCTGATTTAAAAACACCTTTACAAGTAAAAGAAACCGCTGAATTTATAGGCACAATTCTAAGAAGCTTTACTAATGTTAAAAGAGGATTAGGTACAATAAGACAAGACGTTAACGTTTCAATAAAAGAAGGAGTTCGTGTTGAAATAAAAGGAGCACAAGATTTAAAATTAATTCCAACAATAGTGGAATACGAAGCCCTAAGACAAAAAAATATGTTAAATTTATTCCAAGAATTAAAAAAACGAAAAGCAAAAGTAAACACAAATGTAATCGACCTATCTAAAGAATTAAAAGATTCCTCTTCAAAAGTAATTCAACAAGGACTTTCAAAAAAAGAAGGATGTGTTCTAGGAATACAACTCCAGAACTTTTCAGGTTTAATTGGTTTTGAAGTACAACCAGGAAGAAGATTTGGATCAGAACTATCCGACCATGCAAAAACCATGGGTGTAAAAGGACTATTCCATTCAGATGAACTTCCAAATTACGGAATCACACAAGAAGAAAAAAATCTAATCGCAAAAAAACTCTCCTGCAAAGAAAATGATGCATTCATAATATTGGCCGATTCAAAAATAATAGCACAAAAAGCAATAGAAAAAGTAATTGCAAGAGCTCAAGAATTCTCCTTATTTAAATGCGTAAGAATGGCAAGACCAGACGGGACATCTAGCTATATGAGGCCTATGCCAGGAGCATCAAGAATGTATCCGGAAACAGATTTAAAATCAATACAAATAGATCCATCAAAAATAGTTTTGCCAAAATTACTTTCAGAAAGAATAAAAGAACTACAAACCAAATTCGATTTAACTGAAGACATAGCAAAAAAATTAATTAAAGAAGAACTAGATTTAATGACTTTAGCAGACAATTACCCCAACATAAAACCAGCATACATGCTCGATTACTATTTTTCATTTCCATCAATGATTAAAAAGAAATACAATGAAGAAATAGATGTAAAAAAATATGCACATGAACTCTTTTCTAAATTAAATAAAAATAAAATAACTAAAGATTCAATCCCTGAACTTTTGTTAAAACTAACAAAAAATAAAGAAATCAATTACAACGATTACAAACTAATCTCTATAAAAGATATTGAAAAAGAAATAACTGAAATAATTTCTCAGAATAAAAATTTACCTAAAGGAGCATTAATTGGGAAAATAATTGCTAAATATGCTGGCAAAATTGACGGAAAAGAAATAAGTGAATTCGTTTCTAAAAAATTAAATTAATCTTTTTCTTTTTTTATGTTCTTCCATTTTAAACCATTCAAACCTAAAATACTCAATCCAATTAAACAATTTAAAGTATCTCTAGCTCGAATTACCATTGCTAAACCGATGCCCATAGCTGCACTTAATCCAAATACTTTAAAAATCATAACCTGGCCTGCTTCAAAAACCCCCAACGCCATAGGAATTGGTAAAAGATAAGCTGCACCCATCATAGTAATGATCATAAAAATTTGCATTATAGATACACCTAATTGATTTAAAATCATTAAAGCAAAATAATATTCACTAAACATGATGAACCAGGCTAACATAGTAAGAATAATTGAAAAATAAAATTCCTTGCTATCTTCACGATGGAATTTAACAATCACTCTCTCGAATTCTATAATCTTATTTTCAGTGTTTCTAAACATTTTTAATTTATTTAATCTTAATTTTTTAAATAATCTTAAAAATAAGTTTCGATCATTAAATATTTGATAATAAACATAAATTATCACACCTGAAAAAAATAAAGTTGTAATTATAAGTAAAATTAACATATCTCTAGGCATAGTAACTGTAGTTATAGCTACAATTGCAGCAACAATAAACAAAACACCTTGACTAGATAAATCTATTATTTTATCGGTAATTACAGTGGACAAACCTTTGTGAAATTCAACACCATGTTTTTGCAATAATAGCGCTCTAACAGGTTCTCCTCCAACTTTTGCACCGGGAGTGATAAAACTAACGCTCATGCCCGCGATTTTATAACTAAGTAGTTTAAAAATGGAAATATTATGCCCCACAGTTTTAATAATTATTTTCCACCTCCATGTATGTAGGGTTATAATTAAAAAAGAAGACAAAATAAATAATAAAACATATTTAGGATCGCTATAAAAAAATACTTTTTTTATTTCATCAAAAGAAATTTGTTTAAACGTCCAAACTAATAAAGTAATCCCTAATAAGATAAATAAAGCAATAATGGAGTTTCTTTTAATATTTCTCACATGCAGAGAATAATATTTGTAATTTATAAGCATTACTAATAAAAATGGCGGACTTGGGAAGAATTTCCCTGCATTCTGAATTCAGTGTACAGAACACAGATTTGAACTCCCGACCTACAGCTGTCACCGTTAACTAAATACAGCAATCTGCATTCCGCACACCATATTTAGCTTAGGAGGCTGTTGCCCTATTTATACAAACTTGCAGAAACTGTATTCTGAATTCCTGTTTCCTGCATTCCGTTTCCATACTAGGCTACAAGTCCACAAAATCATAAAATACAAACACTTTAAAAACTTTTACTATTTTTCAAATAGAATGGTTAAAATAAAACATTTACTTCAAGACTTCATAGTCAAAGAAAAAACAAACATATCTTTAGAAGAAGGCCAACATAAAATATATTTATTAAAGAAAACAAACTATACCACAGAAAGAGCAGTAATGCAACTAACAAGATCTTTGCATTTACCAAGAAAATTTATCTCCTACGCAGGAACCAAAGATAAAAACGGAATAACTTACCAATACATTTCAATAAAAAATTGTTCAAAAGAAAAAATAGATAACTTAAAATTAAAAGATATAGAATTAGAATATGTTGGAACAACAAAAACCGAAATAAAATTAGGCGATTTAGAAGGAAATGAATTCGAAATAATTCTACGAGATTTACCTCAAGACACAAACCTAAAAGAAACAAATGAATTAATAGTTCCAAATTATTTTGATGAACAACGATTTTCAACAGCAAATCTACAAATAGGTTTATTCTTAATACAAAAAAATTTCAAAGAAGCAATAAAATTACTTTCACAAACAGATGGAGATTTTAAAGAAAAAATAGAAGAACATCTTCAAAAACATCCAAACGATTTTATAGGTGCATTAAAAATACTTCCAAAAAAAACAACTCTTTTTTTCATACACTCCGTACAAAGCTATTTCTTTAACGAATTATTATCACAAAAAATAAACCAATTTACAAAACAAACGTACGAATTAAATTACTCAGAAGGAAAAATGCTTTTCGCAGACACCTATCCCCAAATAAATTCATTACATCTAATAGGTTATATGACTGAAGGACACGAAGATTTACTTCAAACAAAAAATATAGTTGCAAGAGATTTTCTAATAAAAAGCCTTCCAGAATTTTCCTTAGAAGGAGGAGAAAGAGAGGCATTTTTCAAAGTTAAAAACTTAGAATTATTTCCGCCAGAAGATGACGAAGAATTTACAGGAAAGAAAAAACAAAAATTAAAATTCGAATTAGGAAGCGGAAGTTATGCAACAATAGTCATAAAAAGCATTTTAGCAAAAAACAAACTTTCTCTAGAAAATTAATTTATTGATTTATTAATAATTTTTTCATTTTCGGTTTTCAAATCCCATCCACCAGGAACAAATTTGATTTTAACGCCCTTTTTCTTAAGATATTTAATAACTGGTTCAGTTTCCTTATGATAAACATCCAACCTATGTTTTATTTTATTCTCATCAGAACGTTTAATTAATTTAGTTCCGCATTTATCACAAACCCCCTTAATCTTAGGAGGTATTGCCTTAACATGATATTCTGCACCGCATTTAGGACAAATTCGCCTACCTTTTAATCTAGAAATTATATCTTCTTCAGAAATTTTCAAAACTACAACACGATCTATTTTAGATACGCCAAGCAAAAAATCAACTTGCCCAACATGCCTAGGATAACCATCAATAACAAAACCTTTCTTAACATCTTTTAATTCAAATCGTTTAGCTAAAATTTTATTAACTAATTCATCAGGCAACAAATTTCCTGATTCAATAACTTGAGAAATTTGCTTACTTAAAGAATCCTTTTTAGTCGCTCTTTTTCTCAAAAGTTCCCCGAGAGAAATATGAGGAATTTTTAATTTAGCAGAAATCAAATTAGACAAAGTTCCCTTTCCACTACCAGGTGGACCAAAAATAATATACTTATTCATCCAAAATACGCCTCAAATTTAACATCATCATCCTTTAACTTCCAAACATTTATTGCTTTTTGAACAAAAGGAACTAATTTTAATTTCAACACAGACCAATTATTAAAATATTCTCTAAAATAATTAATCTTATCTTCCTCAGTTCCGTCCAAATTAATTTTCATAAATACTCTATCTTGATAAATTATGTTCTTAAACAAATAAAACATTTCTTTTCGTTCATTACCATCAAACATATTCGCTTCCTGCATAGAAATCAAATCAGAATCAGGTTGCAATCTATCACTTAAAAAATCAATATAAACATTAACCTTATCACTCAATTTCTTAATTAAAAATAAAATAATATCTTCATCATCAATATGTAATCGACCAAGTTCACTTTCCAAATCGTTCAAACTAGGTAAGTTGTGTTTCTCTAAAAAAGAATTTAATTCTGTAACCATATAACTTTAAGCACAAGCATAAATTTAAAAACATTGCCATTTTAAAGAATATATATTTAAATAAGCTCAAACTCCACATATAAAACGGTGCAAATAATGGCAAATGACTCACAAAATAAAATAAATGTAAAAAAAGATGAAGATTTTAGCGAATGGTTTACACAACTTATGCAGAAAGCAGAATTAGCTGACGTAAGATATAATGTTAAAGGATTTCCAGTTTACAGGCCTTGGGCAGTACGAAGCATAAAAAAAATAACTAGAATGTGGGAAGCTGAACTAGAAAGATTAAATCACGAACCATTAATTATGCCTTTATTAATTCCAGAATCAAATTTTCTAAAAGAAGCAGATCATGTAAAAGGATTCACTCCAGAGGTTTTTTGGGTAACCGAAGGTGGTGGAAAGAAATTTGAAGAAAGATTAGCCCTTAGGCCAACATCAGAAACAGCGTTATATGATATGTATGGTAAATGGCTTCAAAGTTACAAAGATTTACCTATGAAATTTTACCAGTCAGTAAGCGTTTTTAGACATGAAACAAAAATGACTAGGCCTTTTATGAGAACAAGAGAACTTCACTGGACTGAAGCTCACAACGTTTTTGCAACTGAAGAAGAAGCAATGAATCAAGTAAAAGAAGACATGGAAATAACGCTCAAATTATTATATGGTAAAATGGCTTTACCACATATTTTTTTCCAAAGACCACAATGGGATAAATTTCCTGGAGCCGTAAATACATATGCTGCAGACGTATTATTGCCTAGTGGAAAAGTTTTACAATTACCTTCAACACATTTAATTGGACAAAATTTCAGTAAAGCTTTCGATGTTAAATTCATAAATGCTGAAGAAAAAGAAGATTTGGGTTGGATTACTTGTTATGGACCATGTCATTCTAGAAATTATGGTGCATTAATTACATTTCATGGTGATGATAAAGGATTAATTTTACCTTGGGATATTGCTCCAAAACATATTGTTATAATTCCAATATTTAAAAAAGAAAATAAAGATTTAGTAATTAACAAATGTAAAACCATTGCAAAAAAATTAAAAAAATATGAAGTTATATTGGATGAACGAGATGATGTGAGTCCTGGTTGGAAATTTAATCAATGGGAAATGAAAGGAGTTCCAATAAGGATAGAACTTGGTGAACGAGATATGACTAATAATCAAGTAACTGTTTTTAGACGAGATATTGAAACTAAAGAAGCAATAAAAGAAAGCGATTTATTAAGTTACATAAAAAATATCGAAAAAACTTTTACAAAAAATTTGATTAAAAAGGCGGATGATGTTATGCAAGAAAAACTTGTTAATGCAAAAACTTTAGATGAGATTAAAGTTGGAATTGATAAAGGTTTTATGGTAAGAACTTGTATGCCTTCTATTGATCTGGATTCTGCAGAAATTGCTGAAAAAATTGAGAAAGAAATTGGTGGTGAAGTTAGAGGAACTAGATTTGGCAAAAAAGAAAAAGTTTTTTGTGATTGTCCAATAACTGGTAAGAAAGCTAAATGCGTCGTTTATATTGCTAAAAGTCATTAATTTATTTTTTTTCGTTTTCAACTAATTCTCTTTGCCAATTAGATAAACAATTATAATTCCCTTCCAAAACAATCTTCTTCATTTGCTCTTTATTCATAATCAAATGAGATGGAAGCTTATATTTTTGAGATAATTTTTCCTTAATCTCATTTAAAGAAGTAAACATATCAATTTGAGTTTGATTATATCTTTTCCTTTTCTCAATTTCAATCTTATACTCCTTACTCAAACCCTTCAAAGTCGCCACCAAAAAATCATTGGCTTTTAATTTCACGATAGGATGAACTCCCTTGATAGTTTTCCATTGCTTTAAAGTCTTCAAAGGATGTAATGCTAATTCCAACAACAACTTATTCCCCACAACAAAATGAATTGGACGATTAACTTTCTTAGCCAACTTCTCCCTTAATTTATATATCTCAAAAGCAACAGCCCTCTCCTTATCACTTAAAGCTTTAATTCCACGTATATCTTCAAAACTTCCTTGAACATAAGTCCAATCTTTCTTTTCAAAGTTCTTAAATTCTTCATGAGCCCAAGCTAACTTTCCTTGTTTTTTTAACTCCTCATCTAAAATTTCCTTCAATTCAATTAAATGTAACGTATCGTGAATTGCATACTCCAACATATCTTCAGAAATGGGCCTTCTAACCCAATCAGCCATTTGAAATTTACATTCTTTTTTAACATTAAAATATTTTTCAAGTAATTCCCCCAAACCCATTTGAGCAGAACCAAGCAAAGCCACAGCAAGTTGGGTATCATAAACATTCTTAGGAACACAATTGTATTGCATTTTTAACATACGAAAATCAAACGAAACATCATGAAAAATCTTAACTATTTTTTCATTTTCAAAAATCTTAATCAAAGGATCAATATTCAACAAACCAATAGTATCAAAAATATAATTTTTAGTTTTACTTGAAATTTGAATCAACGCAATTCGGATACCATAATAATGAAGATTGTTTTCACATTCCAAATCAATACCTAGAATCTCTTCTTTTCGCAGTTCAGAACAAGCTTCATCCAATTTTTTAGGCGAATTAACAAATTCAAATTTAATATCCATGAATTAAAGTTAATCAGTTTATTTTTTAAATTCTTCCAATTTGTGGGGAAACCTATTTAAATAAGTCGAACCATAAGTAGTACATGGTGAGAAAGACTGATTTAACACAATATGCCAGTCTAATTCTAATTTTATTTTTTATAATTTTAACTTTGAGAGTATTCTCCTCATTTTTAAGGCCACTCGCATTCGCTATAATACTGGCGGTTTTATTCACTCCTTTAGTTCAATACTCTAAAAAAATAGGCATACCTGCGTACATAACCTTGCCCATAACCATTTTAGTATTATTAGTCATTTTAATCTCTCTGACATCAGTAGTTGTTTCAGAAGCAAACCAAATAGCAAATCACCTTCCAGAATATCAAACAAAATTAATTTCCTTATCTCAGTCAGTCTCTTCAAAATTAGAATTTACCGGACAAACAATTAAACTAGAAGAATTAATAAATCTACAAAACTTAAACAAAATAATAACTCCTGTAGTACAAACAACTGGAAAAATAATGTATGAAATAATGTTAGTAATAATTTTCTTGATATTTATCGTTCCTTTTTATAATTCATTAGGAAGTAAATTAGGGAAGTTATATACGGCAAAGAAGAAAGAAAATATCACCCAAACCATAAATAAAACTAAAGAAAGCGTAAGAAAATACTTATGGACTAAAACAAGCGTTAGCATAGGTACTGCGTTATTCAGTTTTTTAGCATTATATCTTTTCAATTCAAAATTTGCAGTCTCTTTAGCGATAATTATATTTTTATTTAATTACATACCCAATATAGGATCAATTTTCGCAGTATTGTTAGTCGCCCTAATTTATTTTTTAGAAACAGGTTGGGGATATCCTTTTATAGCTATAACGATAATATTAACAATTGTACAAATAACTTTTGGAAATATATTGGAGCCGTTATTAGAGGGATCTGTACTTAAAATGTCTCCTTTAATAATAATAGTTTCACTATTTTTCTGGCATTGGCTTTGGGGTGTTGGAGGAATGATCTTAGCAGTACCTCTTACAGCAATAATAAAAATAATATTGGAACAATTCAAAAACACGGAAAAGTTCGCTCATTTTATGTCTTAGATACTTAGTTCCCTACCTCCGTGTCCTTCTAAAATCAAAACTAAGAATGTATGGCGGACCCAAAGAAACACTCACTTAGTTCCCTACCTCCGTGTCACGAATAAATACCCCTAATAACATCCAACTATAAAGAATAACATAAATGGCGGACCC
>CAZCGV010000013.1:15691-19251 GCA_964498515.1 uncultured Methanosarcinales archaeon | reverse complement strand
CCGACTTCTGCATCCTGTATTCTGTCTTCAGTTAATCACTCCACCACCTAAACATATCTCTCCTTCATAAAATACACAGAATTGTCCTGGAGTTACAGCGTGCATGGGTTTATCGAATTTGATAATTAATTTTCCATCTTTAGGAGGATATAATGTTGCTGATCCATTCACGAAATCACCATAACGAATTTTGGCATTAACTATGAGTGGCTTTTCAATCTCTTTGATTGTAAAATTGTATGGACTTAAAATAATTTCATCAACTGTGTGTGTTTCTTCAACTTTATCTGTGACGATTAATTTATTTTCTTTTACATCAAACTTTTTAACAAAAAATTTTCCAGGTAAATTTAATTTTCTTGTTTGACCTATAGTATAAAAGTGAAGTCCTTTATGTTTACCTAATAATTTACCCTTTACGTCAACTATGTCTCCTTCTTTTATTCCTAATTTTTGTTCAATCATTTTAGGTAAATCTTTTTTTGAAACAAAACATAAATCTTGACTTTGCTTTATTTTTTTATAATTAGTAAAACCTTCTTTCTCGGCCAAGAGGTAAACTTCTTTTTTTGTATGTTCTCCTAAAGGTAAAATTAATTTACTTAGCCATTCTTGTGGAAACATTGAAAGTCCATATGTTTGATCTTTAGTTGGGTCTTTGGAAAGTTTCAAAAGATAAATTCCGTTTTCTTCTTCTATTTTGGCATAATGTCCTGTTGAGACATAATCAATACCATGTTCATTTGCCCATTTAAACAAATATTTGAATTTTAGATTTCGATTACAAACTACGCAAGGATTTGGAGTTCGTCTGTTCTTTAATTCATTTATAAAATAATCTATAACTTCTTTTTGAAATTCTTTTGAAACATCGTAAATGTGATGTTCAACATTTAATTTGTCACAAACCTCTTTTGCAATTTTGAAAGATTCATTTGTTGATGCGATATTTTCCTCTTCATTCCAAGATGCCATTTTTAAAGAAACTGCAATTGGATCCCAACCTTGTTTTTTTAAAAGAACTAAAGTCATAGATGAATCTACTCCTCCGCTCATTCCAACAACGATTCTTTTATTTCCATACATAAAGAAAAGAAAGTCTAACTCATTTTTAAATAGTTGGTGTTACTCTTTTTAAATAGATACAATCCGAAATATATTTAAAGGATGTTGTTTTTTCCATTTTTGGGGGGTTGAATACAATATCATTGTCTCACCTCTTTTTCCCCAGGAGAGCCTTAATTGGCTCTCTTAGGGACCCTTTTCTGAGAAAATTTAAGTAAAATTATGGTAAATAACATTCCTACAATAAAGAAAAACAAATATTTTAGCGCTTCAGGGATATTTTTTAATGTGTATTGTGTTTCTTTAGGAAAATACATTGTTAAATCGCTAAATGCCAATCCATATTCTGAAAATAATAAAGAGGAAGCAGAATCTTCCGTTCTTAATTCTGAGGAATATTCTAAATAACTGTAGCCCATAATTGGAAAGATATTTTGTTTTGAAATCATTCTTTTTATTGCGTCCGTTTTAGCATCAATTATTTTTGTTGTTGAATTGTCTTCAAATATGCCTAATGAAGTTAAAACATAATTTCCATTAGCTTTTGCTTTTGTAGCCATATATAAACATAAAGCATAGTTTTCTTCGCCCATAAATGTTCTTGCATGTTTTGTAGATGTAGTTATTTGAGTTAAATATTCTGAAGGTAAAAATACTTCTAAATAACTTTGAATCATTTCTGCTTCTTGTAATTCCATTATACATGCAGACATTAAATTTTCTTGATCGATTTGTAATGGTTTTCCCTCAACGCCTAAAAAAACACTCCAAGCAACCGCACTATGATGTCTTTCAAGGGCATAAGCTAAGTTCGATGAAGATATGTTGGTTAGGTTTAAGTCATCAATATAATCTTTAGATTCGATTAATCTTTCTTTTACAATCATGTATGCTTCTAAATCCGTATATGTTTTCAATTTGTATCGGTCAACTTTTTGATTTAATTCTTTTAATGAATCTTGTAATGAAAGATAATTTTGAAATAATATTTCTTGAGAAATATTTATTAATTGTAATTCTCTTAATTTGATGTTTGCTGAATAACAAAATGAAGCTGAAGCATAATATTTTTGTTCTAAATTTGTTTCTTCTGAAAGATTTAGTTGTTTTTGTGCATCTATAAAGGACGTTTCATTAGAGTATTCTTCTAAAGATAAAAAAAGCTCGTTTGTTCTTTGGCACAATTTATCTCTTGTTTCTTTCATAGTTAAAGTGTATTCTTTAGTTACTTGAAATGTATCTTGAGAATAGCTTTCTTTATTTGAAATTACATCTAAAGCTTGAGCGATGTTTGTTATTGGTTTTATTGAGATTGAAAAGTTAGTTAAATCTTCATAGGTTAATGTTGTTTGATTTTCTTTTAATTCAAAAGCATTAGTTAAAGCTAATTCAGGTATGAAAACTATTTTTAGATTTGCTTCTTGTGCTGCTGTGATTTTTTCTTTTATTCCATCAACAGGCAATATCACTCCTCCTGATGAAATCATTCCAGTCATAGCAATTTCTTCACTTACAGGAACATCTTCTAACATTGCAAGAGTTAAAAGCGTTATTGCTGAACCTCCACTAGGGCCTCCAACAATTGGAGAATCTGCACGTATTGTATAGAAAAAATCATATTTAGAACAATCTATATTTGTTAATGAACATGCAACATCATTTGCAATTTTTGCAGACAATTGTGTATCCATTTTGGAAAGAGGATAACTTTCTATGAATATTGCTCCTCCTCCTGGACGTATTTGTAAATATAATTTAGCTGTATGTCCTATGTAGGTTTCATTTTGGGCTTCAGATACTGAAAGTAAAGTCAAACTTTTAATTTGATTTAAAGTTACTGCTGAAATTAACGAAGAAAATAATATAGTTAATACCAAAAAAATGAATATTTTTTTTATCATAAGTATTTTGTTAGAATTGAGAGTTTAAAAATTCTTCTTTTAATGTTTGTTTTTGCCTCTTAGTTGAACTTCATTTAATTGAAGCATAATTTTCTCTAAATGTTTAGCTCCAGAATATCCTTTAAGGAATTGTTCAAATAACTCATCCGCTTCTTTATAATGTGTGCTTTGGAAAGCTTGTTTCAACAAATGTACATCTACAGCCATGTCTTCTATTTTTTGTGAGAAAAAAGATAAACCAAAATCAATTAAGAATAAATTATCATTTTTATCTAATAAAATATTTGATGTTGTTAAATCTCCGTGAATTATTCCTTCGTCATGCATTTTAGCCAACCATTCTCCAACAAGGATTAGTTTGTCTTTTTTCACAGGTAATTCATCTCTTAATCTTTTTCCATCCACATATTCCATTACAATGGTGTATTCATCTTCAGAAGGAAATAATTTTGGAACATTTACTCCAAGTTCAGAAAGTTTTTTCATTACTTTTTTTTCTCGTTTAGTTCTAAAAATTCTTATTTTATTATCTAATTGGGGATGTCTGTATGATTTTGATATTCGTTTTTTATGTATTTTGCCATCTATTAATTC
>CAZCGV010000013.1:11972-15591 GCA_964498515.1 uncultured Methanosarcinales archaeon | reverse complement strand
TGTTAAGAAAATAATGAGGGGCTCTCAAAAGCAGGTGTGTATGTGAGGTGATTAGTTTGAGATTTAATTTGAGAGCCCCTCAAATTAAGATTATAATTGGTTGAGCAAATCATCCATCTCATATTTGGATAATTTTCCTTTGTTTAGTAAACTCATTATTGGTTTTTTGTCTCTTCCGCCAACAACTGAGTCAAATTCATATTCCGATTCATCAATTTGTTCATCATTAAGAAATTCTTCTTCAGCTTGTTTTTGATCTTTAGCTTCTTTTTCTTGTTCTTCTTCAAAAGCTTCATCGTAGGATTTTTCAGTATCTACTTCAAACTCATCTTCAAAACCTTCTCCAAAGTTCTCAAACAAATTGTCATCGTAATCATCGTAATTTTCTTCACCCATTAAGCTCACCTTTTAATATTTAATAATGAATTTATGTATTGAGTCATTCTTTTCCACTCTTCAACATCCATATTCAGATTAATTGGAGCTTCTAAAACAAGACCTTTTCCTAATTTAATTTTTAATTTGGTCATTTAATTTCTCTCCTTGATCTTGTACCAATTATTTACATAAAATCCGTTCTTTGCTAAACCTTCATTTGTTAATTTAATCACTAATTCATTCTCAGAAGGAGAACCTAAGTATTGTATTGAAAAATTAGGATGCATTTTATTGGCGGAATTTTGATCAAACCTTTTTTCATTTAATCCAAAATAATCGTATTGTAATGTTTTCTCAATACCTTTATCAGATTGAACTGTAAATCCCCAAACGTCTTTTTTAGGTTCAGGATCTTTAAATTTAGCCAGTTCTCGTTTTAATTCAAAATCATTAATCATAATAATACGCCTCATTAGATTTTAAAATATGGTAAGGAAATTGTTTTAAGTCGTTTAATGCCTCTTCTTTAGAATAATATGCTTTTTCGGCTTTAAGTAAAAGGTTTCCAAAGGCTAAACGACCTCTCGAAGGACCGTCATAAAACACAGGATCGCCTAGTTTAACCGTTCTTAATTCGTCTTCAGACCATCCAATATGTTCTCGAGGTATAGGTAAAACATACCCATCAATCGATACACCTATTCCCAAAGGGATTCTATTTTCACTCATTGTTACTCACCAGTAACAATAGTTGAGATGTACTAGTATTTAAATCTTTTGGTTTTGTTGTTACTTTAAAGTAGTACTTATTAGAAATACAACAATTCTTCCAATTCCGGTATTATTTTGTAAGGATTTCCTTTTTGAAGTGTCTTGGCATCATGAAAGCCAAATTCAGTTACACCTATTGTTTTTACACCAACTTTATGTGCTTCTAAGATGTCTCCAAGAGTATCAGTTACAAATAAACATTCTTCTTTTGATAAATTGTGGTCTTTAAACAATATGTGGAATTTTTTTTCTTTAGAATGATGTATTTCAACACCATATATTTGAGTTATAGTTTGAGAAATTCCATGATTTTGAAAATATGTTTCTACTGCGGGCGTTCTATCAGAAGTAATTATGAATAATGGTGCTTTTTTAGATAATTTTACAAGTATTTCTTTAATGTGTGGTTTTAAAAGAGCTTTCTCAGTCGCATCTCCTTTTAATTGAAAATATTGTATAATTTTTTCAGGAGTTATATCTACGGAGGAATATAAATTTCCTTCGAATCGTTTTTTATATTGTTCTAATGTTAAATCTGGTTCAATTATTTTGTTAAAAGAATAAACTAAATCTAAACTGTCGTTAATTACGCCATCAAAATCGAAAACATATGCTCCAACCATAAAAATAGAGATTCTTGAAAGATTTATAATTTTAACCAATGTTTATAAATGGGTTTTTCTTCCTACATTTACCCCTGTGTCCTTTTGAAACTAGAGGTGTCCAAAAGACTTTGATGACAGAATTCGAGTAGCACAGGGTTCATTTATATGGAATTCTAGTAAATTTGTTGCAATTCTTACAGAAAATAGTTAATTTGCTTCCTTTTAAACGAGTTCTTGTGTTTTCAGGTGTTTTGATAGCATAACAGTGTTTGCAATAACTTCGTTTTATTTCTCTAGGAAGTCTTATTCTGAAGGACATTGCTAATTTTCTTATAGTGTCTGAATATCTTTGTGCAAGAGAGATATCTTTAGTTATAACTTCATTTTGTTGTTGAAATAAGTTTTCTATGTGTTTCATCGCAGTTTTTTTCTGTAATGCTTTTGTGAAGTTTTTACTTGACATGAGAAAGCAAAAAACAGGTAAATATAAAAACTTAACCACTTTTTAAATGGAAATGGAAGAATTAACTAAGTTTGTGAAGAAATTTGTCGATTTAAATAAAATGAATTTTCCTTTTGAAGATGTTCAGATAATTGGTAAAGAATATTATTTATTAAATCCTAAAACTGAAGAATTGATTAAAGAGGTGAAGTTTCCCCCATTTAGTTTGGGATTGCCTTTGGCGAAAAAGGGTAAACTTTTTGAACCTTCTATGGCTTTGTTGCAAATGCTCGCTCCTTTTACAAATAAAAAAGTTAAAGTCGACTCTAAATCTGCTTGGCTTTTTGCGTGTGGAAGGGATTTGTTTGAAAACAGTATTGTTGAAAGATTTGGTGATGATTCTTTTGTTATTGTGTTAAATAATAAAGATGAAGTTTTAGGTTATGCTGTGAAAACTAAGAACAAAGGTAAAATACTTTATAAGAATGTTATTGATATTGGGGATTATTTGAGAAGAGAAAAGTGATTAAGGAAGATTAGTTAATTGTTTTATCTTTATAAATATTTGTTGGTATTGGTGGTTATTAATTTTAGTCCTTGCCACCATGCTGGTTTTTTGTTTTTCAAGAAAACATAAAAAAACATATTAGAAAGAGAAATTAATTATTTTTAACCAATAGTTTTGTTTTAAAAGAGCTTTTTCTAATTATTATGTTTTTTCCTTCTTCAAGATTTAAATGTAAAGGATTATTATCAACGACAAGATTACATTTTCCTCTCATTAATTTGAAATTCCAAAGGGCATCTTCACCACTAAAATCAAGTTCTCTAATATTTTCAGTAACATTATTTAATGCAACTCCGAAAAAACAATCCTGCCTAAATTTGTTTTTTGTAATTGACTTATAATATCCTGACTCCCCTATTTTTGTTGAAAATAAGACACCATCCCCTATAAAATTTTTAGAAATATTTTTATTATTAGATAATGCAAATCTAATTGCGTGTGTAGGTAAACTATTTCTTAATATTACATCTGAAGTTGCAAATAAGTGTATATCTTCGTCATCTTTTACTACTAATTTATTAAATTCAATTAGTTTGTAATTTTTATTTTTAAAATTTAAAATAAATTCATCGATAGTATCAAAACTAGATAAGTTACAAACACTATTATATCGGATAATTATTTTTGGAATTGAAGGAAACATTCTTTCGCATAATAAAAAGGTGCCATCTCCCCCAACACATATTACGAATTCAGGTTTTTCATTATTTTGTTTGAATCCTGCATTTTTTAATTTTAAATTTATTTCATCAATTAAATTATAGTGATTCGACACAACTGAATATGAATTCATAAACATAAGAAAATGAGTCAATATATATTGATAACGGTTTAGTGAATTAAATTATTTAAAAT
>CAZCGV010000013.1:0-11872 GCA_964498515.1 uncultured Methanosarcinales archaeon | reverse complement strand
CATTGAAATTTTGGTTGTTAATTTGTGCCATGGATTTCTAAAGTCCATATTTTCAAGAATTTGTTCTACAATTTTGTTCAAATTTGATTGAACTTGATTTTGAACTTTAAGAGACTTATACTTTAAATCGTAACGAATTGTTTCGCCGTCTATATTTCTAATTGCAAACTTTTGATAAGTGTAATTCATAATATATTGAATGGGAACATCTATTTAATTGTTTTTATATCTGTATTAGAAAAAATAAAATATGCTCAAAAAATTTCTTTTTTGGCACCCTAAAAATTAAAAAATTTTTATGGAAAAAAAATAAAAAGCTTAAGCTTTTTTAACTAAGTCAATGCACATTCCTGCAGCAACTGTTGCACCAGAATCTCTGATTGCGAAGTTTGCCATTTGCGGAATATCTGCTTTTCTTTCAATAACTAAAGGTTGTACTGGTTTTAATTTAACTAAAGCTGCGTCTCCATTTCGAATGAAATCTGGATGATCAACTTCTTCAGGACTAACCTTTTTAATTATTTCAATGAATTGACAAGCTACTTGTGCTGTGTGAATGTGGAATACTGGTGTATATCCTACTGTAATTACACTAGGGTGATTTAATACAACAATTTGTCCTGTGAATTCACTTGCAACTGTTGGAGCAGAATCAACATGACCTAATACGTCTCCTCGAGCAAGATCTTTTTTACCAAAACCTCTTACTGAAATACCAACGTTATCTCCAGGACCGGCTTGAGTCATTTGTTCGTGATGCATTTCAATTGTTTTACATTCTCCAACTACTCCAGTTCCTTCTCTTCCTGGCATTGCAATAACTTTATCTCCAACTTTTAAAATTCCTGTTTCAATTCTACCTACTGGAACTACTCCAATTCCCGTTATGTTATATACATCTTGTACAGGCATTCTCATAGGCAATGTTGTTGGCTTTTCTGGAACTGCCAAGTCATTCATTGCTTCAAGAATTGTTTGGCCAGTGTACCAAGGCATGTTTTCACTTTTCTTTACAACATTATCTCCATTTAAAGAAGCTATAGGAATGAATTTTATTTCTTCTGGTTTGTATCCTACTGTTTTTAACAATGCTGAAACTTCTTCTTTAACTTTTTCGAATCTATCTTGAGCATGTCCTTGTAAATCCATTTTGTTAATAGCTACAATTAATTGTTTAACGCCTAGAGTTCTTGATAAGAAAACATGTTCTTTTGTTTGTGAGTTGACTCCATCGTTTGCAGCAACTACTAAAACTCCTGCGTCTGCTTGTGAAGCTCCTGTAATCATGTTTTTAACAAAATCTCTATGACCTGGTGCATCAATTATTGTAAAATAATATTTTTCAGATTCGAATTTTTTGTGAGCTAAATCAATAGTAACTCCTCTTTCTTGTTCTTCTTTTAAATTATCCATAACGTATGCGAATTCGAAACCAGATTTACCTAATTGTGCAGCTTTATCTTTTAATTTTCTCATTTGCTGTTCAGTAACGTTTCCACTATCAAACATTAAACGTCCAACAGTTGTTGATTTTCCGTGATCAACGTGACCAATGAAAACCAAGTTAATATGTTCTTTTTTATCTGCCATTTGACATAACCTCATAACTTTTATTGTGAGATGCTGAAACTTTTGTTTCTTCACCTCATAACTTTTATATTTTTTATACTTATTGTCCTTTCGGACATTCTGTTTTGAGGAAATGAATTTTATTTATAAATATTACCCATATCCTCAAAAAATAAAAAGGCTCGGAGTCACTCCGTTCGTCGGTTATAGAACTTCTCTATAACTATTCAGCCTTATTTAAGCCTTTTCTTGACCTAATTTGGTCTACGACTTTTTTCTGTAATTCATCAGGTAATCTTTCAAACATCTGATCGATAACTGATGAGCTACCTCTTCCTCCTGTTGCTCCTCTTAAATCTCCTGCCATTCCAAACATTTCTCCAACAGGTAATTTTCCTTTAACAACCACCATGACTCCTTTTTGCTCCATGTCTAGTAATTGTCCTCTTTTGTTGGAAATTAATTTTGAAATTTCTCCCATATATTCAACAGGGGCTTCGAATTGAAGTATTTGCATAGGTTCGAACATCACTGGTTTTGCGTGTGACATTGCTAATCTAATACCTTCTCTTACTGCAGGATACATTTGAGCTGGTCCTCTGTGAATTGCATCTTCATGTAATTTCACATCATCTAGAATAACTTTTATTCCAAATCCTGGTTCGTTTGCCAAAGGTCCTGCTTTCATAACATCTTCAAACATATCAAGTACTAACTCCATGATTTCTCCAATGTGAACTATTCCTCTAGTTCCGTCGATGAAAACATTTCCATTGAATACATCTTTTACTTTTTCAGCTGTTTTTGTATCATATCCGCAATCAATGAATTTTTGACGATAATCTAGATCTTTTTTCTTTACTCTGCCTTCTGGAATTTCTCCTTTTTTAATTAAATCTCGTACTTCCTGTTCTAATGGTTCTACATAGAAGTATAATTTGTTGTGTTTGTTTGGAGATTTTCCTTCTGCGGTTTCTGCATTTCTTCCGGTGATTGTTTCTCTGTAAACAACTACTGGCGGTGAAGTTTTAATTTCCACTCCTTTTTCTTTGATTATTCTGTTTTCTACAATTTCAAGGTGTAATTCACCCATTCCACTCATTAAATGTTCTCCAGTTTCTTGGTTTATTTCTATGTGGATAGAAGGATCTTCTTTTGAAATTTGAATTAATACTTCGATTAATTTTGGAAGATCAGATGGTCTTTTTGCTTCGATTGCTTTTGTGATAACTGGATCGAAAACATAGGATAATCCTTCAAATGGATGACAATCATGTCCTTCTAATGAGATTGTTTCACCTGGATAAGCGCCTTTTAATCCTCCAACACCAATTATGTTTCCTGCAGGCGCGCTTTCAATTATTTCTCTTTTTGCACCGTTGTAAACATAAATTTGTTGTGTACGAACGTTAACGTTTGCTTTTGCAAGGTTTACAGACAATCCTTTTTTCATAGTTCCTGAATATAATCTTCCCATGCAAATTTCTCCTGCTTGTGGATCAACTACAACTTTTGTAACTACAAACATTAATTCTCCTTTTGGATTACATGTTTTTAGATCTTCTGCTAATTTTGATTCTTTATCTCCGTGCCAAAATTTTGTAATCCGATATGCTGCAGAAGTAACTGGATCAGGTAAATGTCTTACTACTGCGTTAAGTAATACTTCATGAAGTGGTGCAATTTCTTTTGCTTTTTTTGCATCTGGATTATTGTATGATTCGATTATGTCTTTGAATCCAACTCCTTTTTTTTGCATGTAAGGAACGCTTAAAGCCCAATTGTGAAATGCACTACCGAAACATACGCTTCCATCTTGAACATTTACTTGCCATTTTTCTCCAAGTCCTGGTTCTGCAATATCTTTTATTAATTTGTTTACGCTGGAAATTGTTTCAACCAAACGTTCCATCATTCCTTCAGGTGTTAATTGAAGTTCTTTGATTAAACGATCTGTTTTGTTTATGAATAAAATTGGTTTTACTCTTTCTCTTAATGCTTGTCTTAAAACTGTTTCAGTTTGAGGCATAATTCCTTCAACTGCGCAACATACAACTACTGCTCCATCTACTGCTCTCATTGCTCGTGTTACGTCTCCACCAAAATCTACGTGACCTGGCGTATCTATAAGATTAATAAGATGATCTGTACCATCAAGAGTATGTACCATAGATACTGCTGCGGAATCAATTGTAATTCCTCTTTCCGACTCGTCATCGTGAAAATCTAATGCACAAACTTTTCCTGCAAGATCTTCACTCATCATACCTGCTCCTGAAAGCAAGTTATCTGATAATGTTGTTTTACCGTGATCAATGTGTGCTGCGATTGCAATGTTTCTAATTATTGTTGGTTTAGTCATTGCCTCCATTACACGTTCTACCATTTTTGCCATTTTATTTTTAACCTCACTTATTTTCCATATTACGATATAATAATACTTCGTCTAATCTTTTCCAAGAATGTATTTCATCTTTTGTAAACCAAATTCTTATTTCTGTATTTGCTTCTTCTACGGTTCCTGATGAATGAATTAAATTCTGAACTGATCTTTTTGAAGTGTCTGCTAATGCATATGTTTCGATTGAATAATCTGCACGGATTGTTCCGGGGACAGCATCATAGGGATTTGTAGCTCCAACGATTTTTCTTATGTTCAATACTGCATTGTGTCCTTCGAATACTATTGCAATTATAGGACTTAATGTTAAATATTCAACTAATTGGTCTTGGACTACTTTTCCTAATTCTAATTCGGTTTTATCTACTTGAATTCCTTTGCTTAAAAATAATTCTTTTTGTCTTTTACCTACCATTTCAAACCAAGAGTCATCTTTGTAGTAATGATTTCTTGATATTTCTTCGGTCGGCATGACCATTCTCATTGCAATTATTTTTAAGCCCGTTCTTTCAAATCTTGTTAATATTTCACCTATTAAATTTCTTTGAATTGCGTCCGGTTTCAATAAAACTAAACTTTTTTCAATCATTTATACACACCTATTTAATAAAAAATTATTTTTTTATTTTTGCTTTTATTGCATGGAATAATTTGGTCCATGGAGTTATTCTTGCTTTGTATTTTCTATCAATTTGTGTTTTTTGACACTTTGATGAGCAAAAATTGAAAACAGTTCCATCTTTTTTGATGTACATTTTTCCAGTTCCTGGATTAATTTCTTTTCCACAAAAACTACATTCAACCATTTTAAACCCCTCTACCTGATTTGTTTAATGGTCTTGCTTCTATTTCTGTTTCTCTTAGCATTAATGTGTCGCCAATTTGAACAGGACCACGAACATTTCTTCTTAAGATTTTATTCTTATCTCGTCCGTCTAAAACTTTGCATCTTACTTGAATTGCTTCTCCTCTAGTTCCAGTTCTTCCTACTACTTCTTCTACTACTGCTGGGACTGCATCGGTGAAAACAACTCCTCCTTTAATTTCTTCAGCCATTTTTATGTACCTCTAAAATTATTCGGATTTGAATTCTTTGATTAATTCTTTTGCTTCTCCTGCATCGATAACTGCTATTGCAACAGTTGGTACTGTTAAACCTGCAGCTGCTCCTAAGTCTTCTCTTGATGGAACTTCAACGCATGGAATTCCTTTTTCTTTAGCTAACATTGGTAAATGCATAACTATTTCTTTAGGACTTACATCGCTTGCAATTACAACGAATACTGCTTTGCTTCGTTCGATTGCTTTTGTAACTTCGTTTGTTCCTCTTTTAAGAGAGCCAGTTTTTCTAGCTAATTCTATTATTTCTAGTGCTTTTTCGCTCATTTTTTTACCTCAAATTTATTTTTAAGAATTAGGGAATTATCCCACAACTCCTCAATCAGGTCTTTGACCTTCATCTATCACAGGTGACTGTGTATTTTTGAGAAGTCTTTAAGGATTTATAAAGGTTATTATAAGAATATTTAAAAATGAAAGGGATTAATTTTTGTATATGGAGATGTTTTGGTTAACTAACAGCATTATATTTTTAGGTTTATTGTTTGGTTCGTACACAGATTTTAAGAAACGCGAAGTTCCAGATATTTTAAACTATTCTTTGATTTGTGTTGGTGTTTTTTTGGGAATATTAAATTCTTTGTTTATTTGGTCTGTTTGGCCCCTGATTTGGAGTTTGATTGGTTTGGGTTGCGGTTATCTTTTTGGCGCTGCGATGTTTTATACGGGTCAATGGGGTGGTGGCGATGCTAAGATGCTTATGGCGATCGGTGCGTTACAAGGTGTTAATATTATTTCTTTTAGGGGGGGAGAAATTCCTTTGTTTTTTACAACTGTATTGACCATTCTTTTTGTTGGATCAATATATGGTGTTGGTTATATGTTTTGGATTATTTTTGTTAATTGGAAGATTTTTAAGAAGAATTATTTTTCTAGGTTGGCTGAATTACGAAGATTTAGGTTGTATGTTTTAAGTTGTATGGTTGGTTTATTGTTAGGTTCTTTTTTTATTCAAGATTTGTTTATTAGATCTATGTTTTGGTTATTGCTTTCTTTGCTTTTTTTGGGTATGCATGCAATTATTGCTGTGAAGATTGTGGAGAAATTTTGTATGACTAAGGAGATTCCTCTTTCTAAGGCTACTGAGGGAGATTGGGTTGTAGATGATGTTTTTATAGATAGTGAACGAGTTTGTGGTCCTAAGGATCTTGGTTTGACTTTAGAGAGTTTGGAAACGTTGAAAAAACATAAAATTAAAATTATAAAAATTAAGGAAGGAGTTCCATTCATTCCTGGTTTTTTTCTTGGTTTTATTTGTGTTTTAATTTTAGGTAATTGGTTGAATTTTTTATTCTAATAAATATTTTATTGCTGTGCTTATTGGTTTTAGAGAAATTTCTAATATGGCTATAGATATAGGTAATTGCCAATAAGCCGCCTTTTTAAAAAAAGAAATTGAACTGTTTAATTTTTTGTTTTGTTTTATTAAAGACGACAATCCTTCAGTTTTATAATAATTAGGAGTTATTGAATTTGAATCGAATAGATATCCTTGGAATATGCAATTGTGTTTTTCTCTGAATTGGAGATTTATTTTTTCTGCAACTGATTTCTGCATTTGATAAAATGAATTTGTGATTGAGTTTGTTTCGTTTGAGATATATGAAATTGTGAATAGTTGTTTGTTTAATATTTCTACGTCTTGGAAGGACAAATTTTCTTTTTCAATTTCAGTCCCTATATCTTTTAATTTTTCTTCTAAAGATGTTTTTAATTGTGTGACTCTTTTATTTGTCAGTTCTTGGCATTCAAATAATTTCTTTTTTTGATTTTTATTTAATTTTTTTAAATTTGTTAATTTAGTTATTGAATTTGTTTTGGCGACTTGTTCATTGAAATAAGTTATATTTTCTTTTATGTATCTATGAGGCAAGTCAACTAGTTTTGTTAGTGGAAGATTATTTAGATTGTGTAATTGATGTTGGTGTGTTGGGTGATTTGAATTTTTTTGCAACATTTTAATTTCCCTCCAGTGCTAAGTATAAATCGTTTGATATTAGCTGCGTTCTTTCATCTTTTAATGCTATATTGCAGGCTTCTACGATTAAATCTTCTATTTGTCTTCCATGGTAGTTTTTTGTTAGAAGGAGGATTTCATCTAAATTTTCTATGTTATGTGAGACATAAGTTAATTTTTTTTCGAATATTTTTTTTCTTTGTTCTTCGTCAGGAAGTGGGAAGAATAATCTGTTTTTTTGCGGTATTCTTGAAAGAAATCTTTCGTCTAATAGCTCGGGTTTATTTGTTGCAGTTATTGTTGAAATTTCATAGTTTGTTGCAACTCCATCTAACAACATTAATAATTGCATTAGCAAGTCATCTGATTTTTGTGATGAGTTGTTTTTTTGTTTTTGTGCGATTAAATCTATTTCATCTATGAATATTATTCCTGTGTAATTTGAATATATTTTTCGCATAGTTTCTGCTCCTGCTCCTACGTATTGATTTAGAAATTGTGTTGACTGCACTAATGTGAATGGAACGTCGTATGTTTGTGCTAGGGCTTGTACTAGGGATGTTTTTGCTGTTCCGGGAGGACCATATAATAAAAAGTTTTTTCTTATTTTTAACTTTTCTGGGGACGTTACTAGTTTTTCATATAGTTCTTTTTGTATTAAAGGTAAAAAAATAAAATCATGTATTTGTTCTTTTTGTTTGTCTAGACCAACTATATCTTCTAACATGATTTTTTTTTGCATTTATTTCACCTTTTCATTTTTGGTCTTTGTTTTAAAGAATTGATGTAATCTTTTTTCAATTTTAATAGGGATGGTTGTTTTTCTTTTGCTTCGTTGAATAGTTTTATTTTTTGATCTTCCCTAGTTTTTGCTTCTTGTTTTACTTCGTTTGTTTTATATGCGGCAAGTTCTCCGTTTAATCTTACGTTTATGTGTGATTTGGAATTGTGTTTCATCATTAGTAAATCTAATTCTTGCATTTCTTTTTTATAGAAGTTAATGTTATATTCAAAGGATTTTATGGTTTCTAACAAATCGTTTTTTTCTATTAAGTACATATTTCTGTCGTTTAAAGATAGATCTTTTGTTTCGGTTTCAAAATATAATTCTGATTCAAGGTTTGTAATTAAAAGTTCGGATTCTTCTTTTAACTGTGTTAATGCGAATTTGTAGTCTTCGTCGGTGAGAGAATTTATTGTTTTCGATAGACCTTCTAATTCTTGTTTTTCTTGATCTAGTTTTTTTGCGATTGTTTCTGTTTTTTGTTGGTATTGTACTAATTCATTATTTTTTGACAGTATTGTTGTATTTATTTTAGATACTAATTTATTTAGATTTTCATAAGTTATTTTTGATTCTTCGTATGCTTTTGTTAAATCTCTTTTTTGTTTTTCTAATTCGACCAGACTTTTTGATTCATACCGTGGTTTTTTATTTGTTAATATGGCGTATGTTTGGCTAAATGCAGTTAACAAGTTATTTAATTTTCCTTGTTTTTTTTCTATTTTATCTAGTTCTTCTAGTTGTTTTTTTGCATCTTCTAGTTTGGAGATATCTTGGGTTTCTAAAGCATTTTTGTATGTTGATGCTAAACGCTCTTTTGCCATTTTTATGTATTTCTCGGAATCAAAATCTTTTACGTCTTTTTCTAATTTTGATTCTTCTTGTTTTTGTAATTTTGTTTCATCGAATATATTTACATTATTGTTTTCCATTGAAAACACCTCAAATGTATTTTGTTGGAGGTGTAATTTATAACCACCGTCAGAAAATCCGGAAATTTTTCGGAAATTATATTAATTAGATGTGTTTTAGATGATGTATGGTTGATAAAATAATTAAAGCAGATCCTCGTATTAGATTAGATGAATTAAATAAAATTGAGAAGGATGTTGTTGAGAAGATTCATGATCTTGAGAGAAAGCTTAAATTGCAGTTAATTGAATTAGAAACGACTCGTGAATTAATTAATGAAATGAAGGATGAGCTTGCCGAACATGATGCTGAACTTTTTTCTAATGTTAATTTGGATGGACATATTAGTAAATTAGAAGATGTATTGGGTGATTTTGAGAGTCGGAAAGATGAATTAGGCATTAAAGATCAAAAATATTTATTGCGTAAGGAAGATTTGGAACAAGTTACTAGTAATTCTACTATTGCAAGATTGTATGATCTGTCTAAGAAAGATTCTTGGAGTTCGGATGAAGCTAAAGAGTTGGCTGGAATAAAATATAATTTAGGTAAGGCTATGGAGGAGGAGTTTAATCCTTTAATTACAGATAGAATTAATTCTTTGTATGATGCTGTGAAAACTTTGGGCGAGATTAAACCTGAAACTGTAAAATATGATGTTCAATCTAAAGATTTTGATGCTTCTAAGGAATTTGGTTTAAAAAATGTTATTAAATATAAGCATTAATTTCTAGGAAAATTTATAAAAGAATGTTTATATCTCTAGTAATATGGCAGAACCTAAGATTAAAGAAACTAAATGGGATAAGTCTTTTGAAGATCCTATTACTTTTAAATGGCGTGAAAATGAAGTTTATGATTTAGATACTAAAGATACTTGTTATATTATTGATACTCCTCCTCCATATATTAATGCGCCAATTCATATTGGTCATGCAACTACTTATGTTTTACAAGATATGTTTGCTCGTTTTCATAGGATGTTGGGTGAAAAAGTTATTTTTCCTCTAGGTTTAGATAGAAATGGTTTGCCTATTGAAGTTGCGGCTGAAAAGAAATTTAAAGTTAGGTTGCATAATTTACCTAGGGAAGAGGCTGTTGCTTATTGTGAAAAGATTTTAGAAATGACTTCTTTGGAATCTACTAAATCTTTTGAAAGGCTTGGATGTTCATTTACTTCTTGGAAGTTTCATACAGGAAAACCTGGTGAAGCTTATACGACAGATAATCCTGCTTATAGATCTTTAACTCAAGATACTTTTATTGAACTTTGGAATAGAGGATTGATTTATTTTGATAAGAGAATAAATAATTATTCTCCTGGTTTGAGAACAACTATTGCTGATTCTGAAATTGAATATGAAAATTTACCTTCTAAGTTTGTTCATGTTAAATGGAAAGTTAAGGAAACTGAGGAGGAAGTTATTATTGCTACAACTAGGCCTGAACTTATTGCTTCTTGTGGAATGGTTATTTTTAATCCTGAAGATGATAGGTATAAACATCTTGAGGGAAAACATATTATTCTTCCTCTGTATGGTAAGGAAGTTTTACTTAAAGCTCATACTGACGCTAAGATTGATAAGGGTAGCGGTCTTGTTATGATGTGTAGTGCCGGGGATTATACAGACATTAGATTTTTTAGAGAGCAAGAAATTAATCCTGTTATTAGTATTAATGAAGATGGTTGTATGAATTCTAATGCCGGCTTTTTGGAAGGTTTGCCTGTTAAAAAAGCTCGTGAAGAGATTACAAATAAATTAGAAGAAGCAGGTTTGGTTGTTAAGATTGAAAATGTTATACATAGAACTCCTGTTTGTGAAAGAAGTAAAGTTCCTGTTGAGTTTATTGAAATGGAAGAACTTTATCTTAAGCAGAAAGATTTTTTAGATGACGTTAGAAAAGTTGCTGAAAAAATTTCATTTTATGATCCTAAGTCTAAAAAAATTCTTGATGATTGGATGGATATGGTAAATATTGATTGGCCTATTTCGAGAAGAAGATTTTATGCTACGGAAATTCCTTTATGGCATTGTAAAAAATGTGGTGCTAAAGTTGTTCCTTCTGAGAAAGGTAAATATTGGCAACCTTGGAAAGATGCTTGTCCTGTTGAGAAATGTTCTTGTGGTGCTTCTGATTGGGAAGGTGAAACTAGAGTTTTAGATACTTGGTTTGATTCGTCAATATCCCCTTTGTTTAATATTAAATATTTAAGAGATGAAGAATTTTATAAAAATAATAAAGTTTGTACTCTTAGACCTCAAGGTAAAGAGATTGTTAGAACTTGGTTATATTATACTTTGTTACGTTGTTATCAATTAACTGGTGAAGCAATTTTTAAAGATGCTTGGATACATTATCATGTAATTGATGAAAATGGAAGAAAGTTTTCTAAATCTTTGGGTAATGGAATCGATCCTCAAAAAATTATTGATGAGTTTGGGACTGAGAGTTTTAGACTTTGGTGTGTTAGCGAAGGTAATATTCATGAGATTGATTTGCGTTGTTCTATGGACCGAATTAAAGGTTTGTCTAAGAGTTTGAATAAATTGTGGAATGTTTCTAGATTTATTTCTTCTTTTGTTGAAGAGGGAGAGTTTAAATTAAATGAAACTGACAAGTGGGTTTTAAAAGAACTCAATAGAATAATTGAATTTACTAAGACTGCTTATTTAGGTTATGATTTTCATAATCCTGCAAAAGAAATTAGGCATTTTATTTGGGAAACTTTTTCTAGTCATTATCTTGAGTTAGTTAAGACTAGAGCATATAATGAGGAAGGAAAGTTTTCTTCTGAAGATAGTCAAGGTGCGATTCATACTTTGAATTTGGTTCTTGACACTGTTTTGAAATTATGGTGTCCTGTATTGCCCATTATGACTACAAAGATTTATGAAGAATTACATGGCAAGGATATTTGTTCTGAAAAATTCCCTTCTGTTATAGAGGATTTTTCTGTATCTGTTTCTCGTGAGGATTTGATGGAACTTAATTCTTTAATTTGGAAGTTTAAACAGGATAAGGGATTGTCTTTAAAGGATAGTTTGGGTCGTGTTGTAGTTCCTGAGAAATTTAAAGAGTTTGGAATGGATTTGAAGATTGCTCATAAGATTGAAGAGTTAGAGTTTGG
>CAZCGV010000012.1:6442-19891 GCA_964498515.1 uncultured Methanosarcinales archaeon | reverse complement strand
TTTTAATTCTATTTTATTCGAAGAAACTATTTGAGCCTTGTCATATAAAGTCATAGTTTTAGAAGGAATTACTTGTTTATAAATATAATTAGTAAATTAATGAATCTAATCGTAATTATTCAAATAACTCTTGAATTTAGAAAACTTTTTAAAAAAGATATGTATTGTTAAATCATGATTAATTTTTTTACAAGAAAAGAAAATTTTGAAACTTATCTAGATAAAATGGAAAATGAAGCAATTTTCTTTTCTAAAGAACCATTTACACACAATCCAGATATAGTTAAACATTTAAAATCAGACATTCAAAAATCAGTTAAAGAATTACATCAAATTTATGAAAGTTATGGTTGCGATATTATTGTTGCTCAACGTTTATTGAAAGAATTAAATGAAATGTATACTAAAATTAATGCAGACATAGGACATACTGAAGAAGTTAAACACATTCTAAAAATTTTAGAAAAAATACTAGATCGAAATGAATATTTATTTGTTATGCCTGGAAAAGGTATTAAGGGAGACTATGTAAAATTAACACGATTGATGGAACAAAAAAGTTTAGTTAGTAATAAAATAAATTTAGAATTTAGGGGCAACAAAATTTATAGGGATGGAAGAGAAATTCAAGCTTGCGTTATAGAAGATAATAAAATTATTTTTGGGGCATATCATTTTACAAATGAGACTAGTGCTAAAATGATAGTTGATGATCGGGCATTATTGGTAAAAAATATAGAAGATCCGTACATTTATTTATTGGAAATCATGGATTACTCATCTAGGGATGAAAAAGAAATGAAACATTTAATTGGTTCTGAACATGCTACAGATTATTTAAAATTAAAAATTGGTTACGATTTAGATAAAGTTTGGTTAAAAGTTGAAAAAGAAAGACCTACTCATTTTGCTTTGGAAGGAGATGTAACTATGAAAAATTTAATCAAACATAAAAGTCATTTTATACTTCATAATAAAATTGAAGAATTATAATCTAGATCTCAAATAGGCATAAAATCGGTTTATATTATTATCTTTATTATCTGCATTGATTATTTTTTCAAAATATAATTTAGATTTTTCATCGTTTGATTCATACATAGCTAAAACTCTTGATGCTGGTTCAGCGATAGTTTCGTGTTCAAATTTAGATCCACCATATAATTCTGAAATAGTTTGTGCAATTAAATTCCATTCTTCGTTCATTTGTTCATTTAGAAATTGTGCTAAATAGAATGAGTGTGCTAAGGCACGACCTGAATCGTTAGGATGGATATTATTTTCCATATCATATAGTCGTACTGGTTCTTTTTGCTTTAAAGCAATTGAAATAATTGATTCTTTAATTATATCTTCAATATATGTATTGAAAAAGAATTTGTAAGCTGGTTTGTAAATTTTTTCTCTTGCTTCAACGATTTTAATTAATTTTTCACCAAATTCATGACCTTGATATTGTCCTTTTTTTCGTTTTTCAGGCTTCCCTATAAATAAAGTTTCATCAGTAACTCCATCAATTACTTTTAATCCTTGCCAAATTCCTTCTACGCTATTTGAGAATGTTTCTTCTTTACCAGGTACAGGTATTTGAAAATTAGAACTATAATTAAAAGGACTAAATTTAGAGTATGGTTTTTCGCCATGAGTACTGACATCTATTGCATTTTTTAGATGGATACCTTTAACTCTTGTTGTTGCCTTAAAAAATTCCATAAATTTGAGAATTAATTTGTATTTATAAATGTTTTGTTACTATATAGTGAATAAAGTGTGTTTAAATCTATTTTTATGCGTATTTTAATTTATATATTTATAAATGACTCAATATGAATAATAATTATGTCTTTAAAGACTCAAATTAAAACTCTTCAAAAATCTCCAATATCAAAACAAATAGATAAAAGACTAGATGAATTTACTTCTTTAGGTAAAAAAGGAAACGATGAATGGTTTTCAGAACTTTGCTTTTGTATTCTAACCGCAAACTCCAAAGCACAAACAGCAATTAACATTCAAACTGAATTAGGTGCAAAAGGATTTTTGAATAAATCTGAAAAAGAAATAGTTTCAGTTATAAGAAAACATAATCATCGATTCCACAATAATAAAGCAAAATATATTGTTCAAGCTAGACAGTTTTCAAAAATTAAAACAATATTAGAAAATGTCAAAGATCCACGAGCTTTTGTTGAAAAAAACATAAAAGGCTTAGGTTGGAAAGAAAGTTCTCATTTCTTACGTAATGTTGGATTTACAAATTATGCAATTTTAGATAGACATATTTTAAATTTGTTTGTTGCAGAAAATTATTTAAAAGAAAAACCAAAAGTTTTGAATAAAAATAATTATTTTTTGATTGAAGAAATTTTTAAGAAGTTAGCAAAAGATTTGGAAATGAATTGTTCTGAATTAGATTTATATATGTGGTATATTAAAACAGGAAAAATCTTGAAATGATTTTGGAGTTTCTAATACTCAAAAATATGAAATATTTTTGTTGTGTGAAAACAGGAAAAATTCTAAAATAATTAAAACTTCAATCCTTTAATGATACTAACTAATTCCTCTTCCCCTTTAGAATTAACAATTAATTGTTTTACTTCCTTGTGGTTCTTACATTCAGTTGAAGTCCACAAAGCATGATCTTTAATTTCAGAAAAATTATTTCTTCCTTCAACTTTATGATAAAGCTCTAACCATTCTAAAAAATCCTGCACAGGATTAATTTCATTCTTACAATAAACTTTTTCTTTCTTAAGAGCAGGTTTATAATTTAACAATTGAGAAAAAATAGAAGGATTTACCTTTGCACCACGACCAAGCATAATCGCATCACAACCAGTTTTTTCAAACGCAAGTTTAGCATCATAAGAATTAAACACATCACCGGAAAGAACTACAGGAATATCAACATTTTCCTTCAATTTCTTAACCAAATTCCAATCAGATTTCTTTTGATAACCTTGTTCCTTAGTTCTAGCGTGAAGAATAATTGCATCCACGCCCAACTTTTCCAACTCAACAGCAACTTCAACAGCATTAATGGATTTTTCATCCCAACCACTTCTTAATTTTACACTTAAGGGTTTATTTGTAGTTTTCCTAATCTCAGAAATTATCTTGTATAAATTGTCAGGATGTTTCATCAAATAACAACCTGCTTTCTTACCAAGAACTTTACCCAAAGGACAACCAACGTTAAAATCAAAAACCTCACAATAATTCTCCAATTCTTTAATTGCAAAAACTAAGTTCTCAATTTTTGCTCCCGCTAATTGAATCGCTAAAGGATGATCTTCAGAATTAGGATTAATAAACTTTTTTATCGCATCTAAAACAGAAGTTTCCTTTGCAAATTGAGTAAATTCATCCGCATCAATCAAATCAGTATAAACTAAACCTGCTCCTCTCCTTAAACATAAAATTCTAAATGAAGTACAATTTACTGCTTCCATTGGAGCTAAAAAAAATTGATTCTTTGGTTTGAAGTCTCTAATTTGCATGTTTTTTAATTTCTTTAGTTTAATTTAAAGTTTGCCTTTTTCGTAAGATTTTCGGATTTTTCATAGGTGACTATAAATTATAGTGAATATTAACTAAACTATCCAAACATTTATATATGTGAAACCACATATATATTTTTAGGTGATAACTATGGCAAATATGACTTTATCCATTCCGAACGAAATTCATCAAAGTATGAAGCACTTTTCAGAAGTTCGTTGGAGTGAAGTTGCTAGAAAAGCAATTATTGAAAAACTTGAAACATTGGAATTGGCTGAAACCTTGGCTAAAAAAAGTCAATTAACAAAAAAAGATGTTGAAGATTTTAATAAAAAGATAAAAAATCTTGCTTCAAAGAGGTTTAATGAATGAAAATAGTCATGGATTCTAATGTTTTATTTTCGGCTTTGATCAAAGATTCTTTGACAAGAAAAATCATATTAGAATACGATGATTTATTTTTATTTCCAGAATTTATATTTGAAGAAACGAATAATCATATTGAAGAATTGTTAACAAAATCAAAAATGAAAAAAGAAGATTTCGATTTATTATTAAAAAGTTTATTAAATAAAGTATTTATCGTTCCTAACGAAAATTTATTAAATTATAAAGAAGAAGCACTAGAGATTGTAAAAAATATTGATATTGATGACGCAGTATTTTTTGCATGCGCTTTAAATTATAAAAATAGCATTATTTGGAGCGATGATAAAAAATTAAAATTACAAAATAAAATAAAAATACTTAATACTTCTGAGATTAAGAATTTAATGTAATCATTACAAAACTTGTTTTTTTAACATAAATTAAATTTTACTATTTAAATCTAAACAAACTTATTTAAACAAGTACATTATAAAAAACAAGGGGATGTTGTATGCGAATAGATAATGAAACTAAATTAGATTTTGAAGATGTTTTAATCAGACCAAAAAGAAGTACTTTAGGTTCAAGAAAAGAAGTTCAACTAGAAAGAACATTTTCATTCATTCATAGCGGAAGAAAGTGGACAGGAATTCCAATAATAACGTCAAATATGGATACATCTGGAACTTTTGAAATGGCTAAAGCTTTAAGTAAACATAAAATAATAACTTCATTACACAAATTTTATTCAATAGAACAATTAAAAGAATTTTTCAAAGAATTTAATGAACCAGATTACGTCACTTATACTCTTGGAATAAGAGATGAAGATTTTGAAAAACTACAAAAAGTTTTAGATGCAGGACTTGGAGACAAATTTAATTTTATAGTTCTTGATGTACCGAACGCATACCTTCAAAGATTCGTATTCAAACTAGAAGAATTAAGAAAAATATGTCCTACGCACACAATAATCGCAGGAAATGTCGTTACAAACGAAATGGCTGAAGAATTAATACTTAGAGGAGCAGACATAGTAAAAATCGGAATTGGTTCAGGCGCAGCATGTACGACAAGAAGAAAAACAGGAGTAGGTTATCCTCAAATTAGTGCAATAATTGAATGTGCAGATGCAGCACACGGAATAACTAATTCCAAACCAGGAGTAGGATTAATTGTAGCGGATGGTGGTGTTATTTATCCTTGTGATTTTGGAAAAGCATTTTGTGCAGGGGCAGATTTCGTTATGGCAGGTTCTTCTTTTTCAGGATTTGAGCAATCAGGCGGAGACTTAGTTGAAAAACAAGGAAAAAAATTCAAACAATATTATGGAATGAGTTCAGCCAAAGCACAAGAAAAATATTATGGCAAAGTATTTGAACACAGAGCAAGCGAAGGAAGATACACAGAAATTCCCTATAAAGGAGATGTTAATGATTTCATTCTTGAATTATTTGGTTCATTAAGAAGCACAGGAACATATATTGGTGCAAGAACATTAAAAGAATTCTCCAAAAGAACAACATTCATAACAGTAAATAGACAATTAAACACAAGTCTTGAAAGATATGAAACAAAAAATTAATTTGAATTCATAAATGTTATTGTTGCCTTTGAAAGTCTTTGATAGAATTCAAAATCAGGCATCTCAGTTTTAGATTCAATAAACACCTTATCTAATCCTTCCCAAAACATAAACCATCCTGCGGGTTCAGATAAAACTTGAATAAAATCATGTAAAAATCCACCTTCATAAGAATACAAGAATGTTGCCAAAGTCATAATTACTGCTCCAGATAAAAACCAAAGTCCACCTGTTTTTTTAATTGCATTAACTTTTTTCTTCTTTTCTAAAAAATGTTTTTCAAAATGATTTCTTAATCTAATTTTGATTTCTTTTTCAAGTTTAACTTTTCTGCCTTTTTTAGGAACTAAAAAAATAACTTCTGAAACAGAATCCTTATCCATGGACGCTTTTTTACATTCAATCAAAAAATCATCTGATAATCCTCTAACTCTATATGAACCAGGATCAAAATCAGAAAAAATATCTTCATAAGAATTCAACGAAACAATTATACTATTCTTTCTTAGTTCAGCTTCAGATCTCACCATAATACTATCTTTAGAAACTAATAATATATAAAGTTATTGAAAAAAAGAAAAAAATTATTCTTCAGTATTCTTCTCAACAAGAATTTCCATCATAGCTGCAAATGCGGGCCTAGTTATGAAAACCCCAATTGAAACGCCAACAATCGTAGTTAATGCAAATCCTTTCAACAATCCAGCTCCAGACCACATCAAAGGCAACATTGCAACAACCGTTGTGAAATATGCCGTCATAATTATAAAGAAGGCTCGCTTCAATCTTTTTAACCAAGTTAAATTTTCAGATGAATTTTTCTTATCCAAAGTTTCATCCACAATAACTATTTGATCGTCTACACCAGTACCAACTGCGATTAAAATTCCTGCAATAGCTGCTAAGTCTAATCTCCAACCAACTAAAGCTGCAAAACCTAATAAAATTATAATTTCAGAACACATAGTTACAATAATTGGAATTGCAATGATTGGTTTTCGATATCTTATTAACACAACTGCAACAACGCCTGCAAGAGATAAAAATCCAACTAAAAGTGCATTTCGTATGAACTCTTCTCCAAGAACGGGGCTAATAGCATCAGCTTGAGCAATATTTAATTTAACAGGTAAACTTCCTGTAATCAAAACAGTTTGAAGTTTTCTCATATTATCTAACGCATCAAGAGCCGCAGCTTGTTCACTCAGACCTGCTCCAGAACCAGTAATTGAAATTTCAGTTAAAGCATTTCCTTTCAAACCTTCTGAAATTCTTAACTCATCAAACAATTCATCATCTAAAAATAAGGAAATATTTTGAGATAAATATCCTTCACCTGCTGCTCCTGTTGAAATAACTTCTAAATCTCTTGTTGCATCAGCTTGCGCTTGCGCAGCCTCATTAGAAAGCACAATTGAAAATCTAAAACCACAAACCCAAGTTCCGTCTTCAATTTGACCACAACCTCTGCTAGGATCAATACCAGAACATTCAGCACGTCTACAAACATCAAGAATATCATTACCACCTTTAAAAACAGTAGTGTTCCCTACCTTGGATTCAAACTTCCCTTGATTTGCTAACAAGTCTCTAACTTCTTCTTGGTTTGCACCAGGAATTTCAACTAAAATATATTGTTTACCGTCAAAATCTGAAATTCCTTTAACAACTAAATCACTTAAACCATAAACATTTAATCTTTGTTTTATGTTATCAACAATTAAACCAGTTTCATCTGCATCAATTTCTTCTTCAGGTTCAAGAATAACTCTTGTTCCTCCTTCCAAATCCAAACCTTGTCTAATATTGTTTGATGCAACATTATAAACACCAAGACCCAAATCTTCGATTCCGGAACAAACATCAGTTTCATTAACACATTTAGCACGAGTAGTTAATTCATACACGCCCTTATTCGTATTAATCAATAATAATTTATCAGGTTGTAACGAATCTAAAAACGAATAATATTCTTCAACATTATTTATTTCCTTCCCATTAATAGAATAAATAACTTCACGTTGAGTAGGTCTTGCATTTGCAGGAGCAGATTGAAAAGCAGGCTGAGCTTCAGCAGCTAAAGAATCCTTTGCTACAGTTCTAATTGCAACACCATCTGAAAAATGAGGGTTAATTGCAAACAATGCAAATAAAATAAATATAAGAGTAATAATTACACGAGTATTTGTGAATATTTTTTTCCAAGAGTTCATTTTGAGCCCCTCCGTTCCATATAATATCTTAATATTCCTGCGTTTTGTATCCAAGTGTTAATTATGTCCACAAGTAAACCAATTAATAATATAGTCATGATTTGAGTTATAACGTCAGATTGACTAACAAAAAGAGCGATAGTTACAGCCACCAAAGTTGTAACATTCATAAGCATTCCAGTTTTCATAGAAGAAATAACTCGGTCATAAACAGTTCCAACTTTACCTTTTAATACTCTGGTTGACAACAAAATGTCTGTATCAACAGAATAACCAATCAACATTAAAAAAGCAGCAACACCCGCAGTACTAAGTTTAATACCCATTACATTAACAACTGCTAAAGTAACAATAATGTCTGAAAATGCTGCTAAAATAACTGCAATACTAGGAACAAAAACTCTAAACTGAAAAAATACAACAACACCCATAAAAATGAATGCTAAAAGTATTGCTTTAATGATTTGATTGAAAAAAGAATTTCCGATAGATGCCGCCGTTGTCCTCATATTGCCTTCAAGCTCTTCAACAGTCAAACCGGGAATTAATTCAACTAAACCTTCTTTGAATAGATTGACTTCTTCTTTATCAGTTACATCAATATCTACACTTATTGCTTTTCGATTTGTAAATTCTTTTAACTCTCTAATGTCTGTTTCAATAGAAGGAAATTTATTTTCTAACTCTTCCTTAAATAAATTCAAGTCTAAATCTACAATTTCTGCAACATCTTTTGAAATTGTAAATGAAGTACCGCCTTTAAGACTAATTCCTTTATTAACAAATTCTCCCGTAGTTGTATATTGATATCCAATTAGAATCATTGCTATTATCAACATAGCAACAGGAATTATCAATAATTGCTTATAGTGTGTGTAATAAAAACTTCTATCCTTTTCTTGATACTCAGCTTCTTTAATTTGAGTATGGTTTTTTACGTTATGTTTCTTTCCCAATTATAACACCTACAATATAATAGGAGGGGTATTGTTTTTATTAATAAAGGTTTGCTTGAAGATTTGTACCACTTTTTAGTAAGAATTAACAAAAAAATTTATAAATAAACTCTATTATCTATAAAATAATATTTAATTTTTAGAAAGTGTGTAAAATGATGTTTAACAAATTTGAATTCGATAAAGCATTTCCTCTAATAGATAGAAGAAAAACATTTTATGATTCCCACAGTAGAGAACACATAATTTATGTTATGAAGGAACCTAGTTTTTCAATAGATTCTTTAACCAAAACAATAAATAATGATGATTCAATAAGGGAATTAGAATTAATACAAGAATTAGAAGTAGAGTTAGGGTTAGAAAAAAATAAATATAAAATATAGATTTAAATAATATTTACATTTAACTTTAACATGAAAACAGTTTGTAAAGAAAGTTCATCTAAGTTAATAATAAATAAATCACATTTTTATGGTTATGTATTTCCTTTAAAAAATTCTTCTGATATTAAAGAATATTTAGATCTTGTTAGAAAAAAACACAAAGGTTGTAATCACGTTGCATACGCATTTAAAGTTGGTTTTGTTGAGAATTACTCCGATGATGGTGAGCCTTGTAAGAGTGCTGGAATGCCCTTATTTAACTTAATAAAATATGGGAAATTGGATGATGTGTTAATTTGTGTTGCAAGAATTTTTGGTGGCGTTAAACTAGGAGTCTCTGGTCTGCGGTCTGCTTACAGCGAGACTGGAAAACTGGCTCTTTCTGAAAACAAATTAGTTGAAAAAGAAGAATTTAAAGAAATTGTAAAAGAAATGTCTATGACTGAATTTTTTAAATTTGAAAAAGAGTTGAAAAAGAAAAAAATCGAATATTCTTATGAATTTGTTGGAGACAGAGTAAAACTTAATTTACAAATTCCTCTTGAGAATGAAAAATCCATTTAACCTTAATATTTAAAAACACGTACTTATTCTAAATAGTATGTCGAGAATTGCAATAGTACACAAACAAAGATGTCATCCAGATGAATGTGCTCAATTATGTGCAAAAAAGTGTCCAGTAAATAAAAGTGGAACTGAATGCATAAAGTACGTCAACAACAAAGCTCAAATAGATGAAACTACGTGCGTTGGATGTGGAATTTGCCCAAAAATTTGCCCATTTCATGCTTTAGAAATAATCAATCTCCCTGAAGAATTAGATAAAGCTCCAATACATAGATATTCAGAAAATGGTTTTGCCCTATACAACTTACCAATACCTCTATTTGGAAAAGTAGTAGGCGTTCTAGGACGAAACGGAATAGGAAAATCAACTGCGATGAAAATATTGGCAGGAATAGAAATGCCTAATTTCGGAGAAGTTGGAAAGAAAGTAACCTATCAAGATTTAATAAACCATTTCAAAGGAACAGAAGCACAAGCTTATTTTGAAAAATTAGAAAAAAAAGAAATAATTGTAGCATACAAACCCCAACAAGTTGAAGCAATACCAAAATCCTTTGATGGTAACGTTAAAGATTTATTGAAAAAAGTAGATGAAAAAAATCAGTTTGATGAAATAGTAAAAACATTAGAATTAACAAACGTTCTCGATAGAAATCTAAGTCAAGTTTCAGGCGGAGAATTACAAAGAGTTGCAATCGCAGCAACAGTATTAAAAAAAGCAAACGTATACTTCTTCGACGAACCAACCTCATTTTTAGATGTAAAACAAAGATTAAAAATTTCTAAATTCATACGAAGCTTAGCAAATGAAAATACTGCTGTAATGGTGATTGAACACGATTTAATAATATTAGATTACTTAAGCGATTACCTACATTTACTTTATGGGAAAGAATCAGCATACGGTGTAGTTTCCACAGTTAAAGCAACAAAAACAGGAATAAACACATACTTATCAGGATACTTAAAAGAAGAAAATGTGCGATTTAGAGAAAAAGAAATTCGTTTTGATTCATCCCCTCAAGAAGAAGCAATATCCTCTTTAAAATTATTGGAATGGAGCGAATTAGAAAAATCTTTTGGAAATTTCAAATTAAAAATTAATCAAGGTAAAATGTATAGAAATGATGTTGTCGGAGTACTAGGAGAAAACGGAATAGGAAAAACATCTTTCATAAAAGAATTAGTTCTAGCTTCCAAAAAAGAATCTCCTTTGCAAATAGAAACTTCCTCAACACTAAAAGACTTAAAAGTTTCATACAAACCACAGTACATACAAGCATCAGATGAATTAGTCAGGACTTATCTGGAAAACGCAATGAAGTACGAACTTCAACTAATACGCCCATTAAACATAGAACCTCTATACGATCTAACATTAAACCAACTATCTGGAGGAGAATTACAAAGAGTAGAAATCGCAAAATGTTTAGGTGAAGATGCAAATGTTTATTTCTTAGACGAACCAAGCGCATATCTTGACGTAGAACAAAGATTAATACTTTCCAAAGTTTTAAGAGAAATGATGGATGTAAAAAAAGCAAGTGCATTAGTTATTGATCACGACATATTAATCGTAGATTACATCGCAAAAAGATTATTAGTTTTCAAAGGAATTCCTGCAGTAGAAGGACATGTTGAAGGACCATTCAAAATGGCAGATGGTATGAACACATTCCTAAAAGATTTACAAATAACATTTAGAAGAGATGAAGTTTCAAATAGACCAAGAATAAATAAAGAAGAATCTCAAAAAGATAAAGAACAAAAAGCCTCAGGTAATTTGTATTATGGAAAATAAAGAAACACATATTTTATTTTTTTGGATAGTTTTATTCTCACTTTTATTCGTAGTTTTCTTCGTACCATTACACATTCCTTTTTCAGGAGAAAAAGATACACAAATCGTTAAATTCTTAGCAACAGGAAATTCTAATTATTTTCAAGACCTAGAAACAAATGAAATTTCACACATGAACGATGTTAGAAATTTAATTATGTTAGGATTAACGTTCTTCTTAATTTCAACACCTTATTTAATCGCAAAGAAAAAATATAAGTATAATTTATTAATTAAAGAGTTAGTTTGGTTTGATGTAATTTGTGTGCTTTGTTTAATTCTATTCAACACGTTCTTCATGCTATTTCATAAAATACTTTTCCCACAAGGTAATTGGCAATTTTCTTATGATTCAGTATTAATCGAAACTTATCCACAATCGTTCTTTATTTGGATGTTCTTTTTTATATTTTTAATTGTTAATAGTTTAGTTTTAATTTTAAAAAAGAAAAAAATAAATTAACACTCTCCTTCAACATAATACTCTACCGCATATCTTAAACAAGCAGTACAAGGATTATCTTCTGTAACCCTACAAGGAGGATTTCCACAATTTACACTTGAATCAAAATATGCGCAAACAGGATCGTATTCCATGTAGCAACCATAATTAGATTTGTCTTCATCAGTACAATAAATCTTTTCATCCTCATCTTCTGGAACTAAATTAGCTCCTTCATCTATCAAAGATGAACTTTCATCATCTAGGTCTTCAATTATTTCTGTTTTTGCACATGCTGAAAATAACAACAAAATCAAAAACAAACCAAAAATATATTTTTTATTCATTTTTTCACCTTTTAAATTAATTACATTCTCCTTCAATGTAATAAGTTACATCTGGAACTGAACATGCAACGCATTTATTTCCAAATGTGTCTATTTCTAAATCATTTGAAGTATAACCACAAACTGGTAAATACTCCATGGTACAAAATTCAGATTCTTTTTGTTCAGCAGTACAATAAATTTTTTCATCTGTTGAAGGACATTCTCCTCTAAAATATGCCCATTCCTCACATTCTTCACCTGTAGGAAGAACACACATTCCAACTTGACCCTCGCTAGTTTCTCTAATATCTAATGTTCCACCATTTTCCTCACAAAAAACAGACGCAGGATTAGCTATTTGTACCGGATTTTCAACAATCTCTTCTTTAGTACAAGCAGATAAAATAAGAGACAATAAAACTATAACCATTAAAATAAATCTAAGTTTCATGATTTCACACTATATTTTAGATTAAATCATTTATAAATCTAATCTTAATATTTATAAATGAAGTCATATTTGGGTCTTAAATGCCTAATCAAATAACTATAAATGAAGACTATTTCAAAATTCTAACTCCTGAATTACAAGACTTATTAAAAAAGATTTCATCACACAAATTCTCATTTTTTCATAGACTTAAATTCTACATAAATCATCCAAAAGAAACTACTTTCGAAAAACGAACGTTGTTTTATTTAGAAAATCATTCACCAGAAGGTAAAGTTGAAAAAGATCTTTGTGGTTTAATGAATGAAATGATTGAAACAAAACACTTATCGACTTCAGAAAAATTCTTAATAAAATCGAGATACAAATTACACCGACCTGAAAATGATCATTTAAATTTTGGAAATGTAGTAGACATAGCAACATTAGTTGGAGATTCTTTGTCTTTGGTTGAACACGATATTGAAGAAGGGGTTAAAAAAATAGAACACTATAACAAGTCAAAATTTATTAAATATGGTATACATAAACCTCCATTTGTAGAACTATTAAAAATAGAATATGTTCTTTAATTAGATTTATAAACAAAAGACTTTTCTTAAGATAATTTGAGAGTGTGGTCTAGTGGCTATGATATCCGCCCGACTCGCGGAGGATCCCCGGTTCGAGAAAACAGTAAACCGCATTCGGAATTCCGAAAGCAGTTCAGTTTCGATTCTCCGGGCACTCTCACCATACCTGAAAGCAGAACACAGCAAGCAGAATGCAGATGTTTGCAACCAGAATTTAGGACAATGAATTATTACG
>CAZCGV010000012.1:0-6342 GCA_964498515.1 uncultured Methanosarcinales archaeon | reverse complement strand
CAGCAAGCAGAATGCAGATGTTTGCAACCAGAATTTAGGACAATGAATTATTACGACGAAATCTCTAAAACTTATGACGAACTTCACAAAGAAGAACAATTAGCTAAAATACAAATTATTTTTGACGAAGATTTAGTCAAACCTCAAGACAAATTATTAGATGTTGGTTGTGGAACAGGATTCTCTTTAGATTGTTTTGAATGCAAAGAAGCAATAGGTATAGACCCTTCAGAAAAACTAATACAACAATACAAAGGAAAACATCAAGTCCAAGTTGCACAAGCGGAACAACTCCCCTTCAAAGACTCTCAATTCGATGTAGTGCTTTCATTTACAGCGATACAAAATTTTGATGACATTCAAAAAGGATTACAAGAAATAAAAAGAGTAGGTAAAACTAAATTTGGATTAACATTTCTAAAACGAAGCATGAAAGCTCAAATCATTGAAGAAATAATAGAAAAAGTATTTTCTGAGTTTAACATTAAAAAAATAGAGCAAGAAAAGGATTTTATATTTATAATTACATAGGAAAGTATATAAAACATGGCCTCTTCTCACCCATATTCAAATGAATTACGATAAAGTTTTGGAGCAAATAAAACCTTCAAAAGAGGAAGAGGAAGACATAAAGGCCCTTTCTGATTATATTGTACAGTACTTTCAAACAATAATTAAAGACGACGTTCAAATCATTTGTGGAGGAAGTTCTGCAAAAGGAACATTTCTAAAAGGAGATTTTGACGTAGATATATTTGTAAGATATAAAAAAACTAAAGAAAACTATTCAAATGAACTCCACAAAGCAGTAAAAGAATTTTGTGCTCATCAAAAAATAAATTACGAAAGAGTTCATGGCTCAAGAGATTACTTTAAATTTACATATAAAAAAATAAGTTTCGAAATCGTCCCAGTAAAATACGTAACCAAAGTTTCTGAAGTACAAAACGTAACAGACATGTCCCCGATGCACGTTCAATGGGCCCTCTCCAAATTAAATCCTAAACTTGCAGATGATATACGCTTAGCAAAAAGATTCTGCAAAGCACAAAGAGTTTATGGAGCGGAAAGTTACATAAATGGATTTTCAGGACACGTAATAGACATATTATTAATAAATTATGGAAGTTTTGATAAATTCATAAAAGAAGCTTCTAATTGGGGAAATAAAACCATAATTGATATTAAAAAAATATATCAAGACGCATCCAAAGAATTAAATAAATCTAAAATACAGTCTCCTTTAATAATTGTGGATCCAATAGATTCAAACCGAAATGCATCGGCATCACTTTCAAAAGAAAAATATTTATTCTTCATACAAAAAGCAAGAGAGTTCTTAAAAAATCCATCTGAAAAATATTTCAAAATTCCTAAATATGTTAAACCAAAAGAAAAAGAAGGACAAAAATTATTCGTTATAGATATAACTCCTCTAAAAGGAAAATCGGACATAATTGGTTCAAAAATATTAAAAGGAATAAATTATATATTAAAAGAAATGAAAAACAATCAATTCCAAATAACTTCATGGGATTGGTTTTTTAACCCCCATTTAACGCATTTTTATTTCTATGTTAAAGATGAGACTTTATCCAAAACATATATACGAAAAGGTCCGGGGATAGACAATAAAGAAGGGATAAAGAATTTCAAACAAAAACATAAAACTGCCTTTGAAAAAGATGGTTTTCTATATGTTGAATTAGAAAGAGAATTTCGAACTCCAAAAAAATTATTAGATTATTTAGTTAAACAAGAATACTTTACATCAAGACTTGATTCCTTCAATTTTAACTGAAGTAACTCCTTTAATCTTTTCCAATTTTTTAACAACACTCGATACAATTTTTAATGGAGCCGAGTTTAATTTAATTATGGTTTTAGCATTTTCATCATTTATAGATGTAGCTTTAACTTTGATTATACTTAAATCCTTGTTTTTCATAGTACTCAATAAATCCATCAACAAACCTTTTCTATTACGCGCATTCACAATCAAGAAAAATTCCTTAGGTGTTTTTTCCATCCACTCCAAAGAAATAAATTTATCATATGATGTTAATTTATCACAATCTTTTTTATGAACGTAAATTAAATCATCTCTTATGTTTCCTTGTAAATGATCTAAAGGCAAAGGATTACAACATTTTGCAATAGTATATCTATAATGTTCTTTAGTTTTTTTGGTTGGTTGTATAAAATCCACATAATTTCTTTCAATAGGAAGCAAGATTTCTAATTCTTCTTTTTTAACATTGCCAAATTTAGTTAAATAATCTTTTACACTAATTCTAGCTTTTTTAGTTTTACAATAATCAAGCCAAGATTTAGATGGTTTTTGATCTTTATGAGTTATAATTTCAACAGTAGTTCCATTTTCTAATTTATGTTCTCCTACACAAAAAACACCATCAATCATAGCACCAACACAATGTAACCCAATTTTATTATGAAGCGCAAAAGCAAAATCCCAAACACACGAATCTTTATCTAATTTAATTACATCATCATGAGGAGTAAAACAAAAAATTCTTTCATTAAATAACTCAAAAGAAGTCTTTTTCAAAAATTCATTGGACGTACTATCTTGTTGAACTTCAAATAAATCCCTTAGCCAAGAAATTCTTTTTTCAAAAGTCAAATTAGGATTGAACCCCTTGTATGAAGAATGAGCAGCAGAACCCTTTTCAGCAAAAAAATCCATTTCTTGCGTTCTAATTTGAATTTCAACTCGTTTATTCTGATGTTCTAAAAAAACATGAATTGATTCATAACCGTTGGGTTTTGTGTTGGCAATATAATCTTTAGTAAGCTCACGAAATACCTTAAATTCCTTGAAAATTAAATCTCTGACCTTATAACATTCACCAATAGTATTTACAATAATCCTTATTCCGTAAATATCCCATTGTTGTTTCAAACTTTTTTTACCCTGTTGAACTTGATTTGAGTTACGTTGAAATTTGGAATAAATACTATAAACACTTTTTATCCTTCCAAACACACTCTTTATTTCAACATGAGATGAAATTTTATTTTTCATTCCACATATTAAACCATTCAAAAAATTCTCCTGTTCTTCTTCACTTTCTTTCAAATAATTCTTAATTTCATTATATTTAGAAGGATTAACAATTCTAAATGAATACTCTTCAAGATTTCTTCTCAAAACCGCAAGACCCAACCTATTTGCTAAAGGAGCATAAAAATTTAAAATATACTTAGCAATTCTTTGTTGTTCTTTAAGAGGAAGATATTTTATATTGATTACATTCTCTAATTTAGTTGCAATTTTAACAAACAACACTCTCAAATCTTTTAATGAAACTAAAATCATTCTATTTAGATTCTCATTGTCTTGTTCTTTTTTCTTTTTAGTCATCTCAGAAAGTTTTTTTGTTTCTTTTAACATATTTGAAACATCCTTTCCAAATTTTTGTTCAATTTCTTCATGAGAAACAAATTTATAAGAATCATATAATAAAGCACAAAGAATAGTATCTTTACACAAACCACTCTTAACAACCCAATAAGCAGTATTAATATTATGAATAATTAAAGGATAACCACCCATACGATTTTTACCCTCTAAAATCTTATTAGCATAAGTTGTTGCTTTAAGAAATAATTTAATGTCTTCGTCATTATGTTTTTCTTCCTTGCAGATTTTTTTAAATTCTTCAAGTGCATGCGAATAAGTTAACATTTTATAATCGCTTTATTTCAATACTAACTGCGTCATCAAGAATTCGAATTTCTCTCGGACACAAAGTATATTCATAATTATTTTGATTGCAGTAATTTATTAGCTTTTGCTTTTCTTCTTCATTTGAAAATTTAACCACTACATTAATTCCATTCGCTTCTTGATGAACTATGTTGTAATCTTTTAAATCTTCTTTAACCTTTTTTGAAATACCTAAAAGTTTCTTTCTTCTTTCAGGAAGATTTTTTAGAACTTGTTCTAATAATTTATAGTTTAATTCGGGTTCTTCAACATCTTTTAAGAACTCTTGCCAAGATTCATCATCAAAAGCAATAAATCCTCCTTCACCAAGATTAACTGGCTTATCAATACCAAAACTACCAAGAAGAATTTCACCAAATTTAGCCTCTTCAGTTCCAATAGAACCAGAAACATCATTTATTAAAAAAATGTCATTAAGAATACAAGCATCATAAACTTTAGCCATATCGTGCATAACAATATAGCCTGCTAACGAATTTAATAATAAAACCGAATCGTGAGAATGATATTTTAACTCTTTTTCAAAAATTAAACCATAATTAGTAACAAGTCGAATTGGTTCCATATCTACATCTTTGATAAATTTTTCATATTTTAACCATCCTCCTTCTTCTTGGATTAAACAATTAGTTCTTCCTAACGTTTTGGTTATTGCTAACGCAATTTTTATAGCTTCATTGCCCCTTGAAACAAAATGAACATATTTCTTGTTTGTGATAATTTTCAGTAAAGTTTTGCAAGTTTCTTTTTCCATTTTTACCTCTTTTATAAACTAAAACTTTAGAATAACGAAATCTTTATAAACATTTCAGTGTAATTAAAACATCAGGAGTGTGGTGTCCGATGCTTAAAAAGAATATAATGTTAATTATGGCTATTTTACTGTTGATACCAACAGTAAGTGCATTTACAGCAACAATTGATCCTGTCAATTCAACATCAAATAGAATATATTACGATGAAGTTGCTGAATACAAAGTTGTTGTTACAAATACTGAAACTATAAATATGGTTTTTTCTATGAATGTAAATCCTGTTGAATGGGTTCTAGAAAGTGATTCATCCTTTTTAGTTAATGCAGGAGAAACAAAAGAAATTATAATGCGAGTAAAACCTCGACCGTCTAATTTCAAAGGAGTGGGTACATATTTTATTCCTGTAACTATAAAATCAAGTTATGGCGAAACTTATTCCAAAGATGTTCCTTTATATATTCGATCTTTTCAAGATGCATATGGGAATTATTTACCAACAGTTTCATTAACTACAACTATTGATTCTGAAATAAATCCTAGAGATGGAGCAAAAGTAAGAGTTTTTCTAAGAAATAGAAACATTTTAGATATCAAAGATTTAAAAATAACCATAGAAGCAGAAGATTTTCAAACAGAAGAATTTTTAGATTTAGATGGATTAAATGAACTAGATCTCGAATATTCTTTTACATTAGATCCAAAAGCGACACCAGGGTCCAAAATATTAAGAGTTATCGCATCACACAACGATAAAAGTTTAAGTGAAGCAAGAGCAACATATGAAATAATTCCTTATTCTACAATCGATAGAGAAAGAACAGAAAGTTCCAGTTGGTTTAAAACAACAAAAATAACAATATTAACAAATAACGGAAATGTAGTAAAATCAGTAAATACAGAATTAGATTCACCTTGGTATGTTTGGGTATTCTCTTCATTAGAAGTTGAAGCTAAAGAAGTAGAAAAAACAAGTGGAATTTGGTCCATAACTCTAGATCCCCAAGATAAAGCAATTGTTACAGTAACTGAAAATTACAGATATCCTTTAGGTGCTTTGTTGTTGGCAATAATCATCTTGATTTTATATTTCATATTTAGATCGCCTATAACGATACAAAAACAAATCGTAGTTACAGGAAAAGATGCAGAAGGCATAAGTGAAATGAAAGTTCGTTTATTTGTTACAAACAGAACTTCAAAGGCGGTTTATAATCTAAGATTAATAGATAAAGCTCCTTCAATTGCAACAGTGTTGGAAGGAGGAAGCGCTTTAGGAGTTGTGCAACCTTCTAAAATCATTCCTACAGATAAGAAAGGAACTATAATTAAATGGGATGTAGAAACTATAGATGCTTTCGAGGAAAGAATTTTTACGTATACTTTGAAGGCTCGTTTAAAAATCATAGGGAATGTTAGTTTACCCATGGCTAAAGCAAAGTTTGAGACAGTGGCTGGCGATGAAAGAACTTGCGAGTCTGCTAAGGCTTTTGTTGGAGCTAAAGTTTAAATCCATAAAAATGTAATTTTTAGGGCACTGAAAATTTCTAATTTTCAAGTGTTTTATTTCTTTTTTTTGGTAATATTTATAAATAAACTTTAAATTCTTAGGTTGTCCCTCCTTAGCTCAATTGGCTAGAGTGCTTGGCTGTAGATGTTGCAAGACATAAACCATTTAATTGGTATGGATGAAATGTAACCAGCCGTTACCGAGAGGTTCCCGGTTCAAGTCCGGGAGGGGGGATTTCCCATTTTATATAGTTCCCCTTTCTTATTGTCTAAAACTTTTAGTCGTTTTTTGTTTCCTTTTTCCTTTTGTTTTGAAGATCTACTTCCAAT
>CAZCGV010000011.1:15061-20038 GCA_964498515.1 uncultured Methanosarcinales archaeon | reverse complement strand
ATTTTAAGAAAAAAAATACAAGTAACAGACCAAAACATCATTGAATTGGAGAAAAACCAATATGCTGAAACTCAATTAATTGACGAAGATGTATTAGAAATAAAATCTAAATTAAAAGAATTAGTTGAAAAACTTGAATTATTAAATGATGAAATGAAACACTTCGCAGATAGACGGGAATTTACAGTTCTTAAAAAATATATTGAATTTTGGCAACCTATGGATTTCGTGACTAGAAAAGAAGTGAATGATTTTCTTAGAAAGAAGTTAAATAAATAATTAGTGAGTTAAACTCAGAAGTTTATACTTGCTTCCGTTGACGTGTGAAACAACGTTTTGAGAATGCCAATTAACACATCATATGGTAATAGACAAATAAAGAATTATTTCTTAACAGATTTTAAATCATCTGTAATTCTTGTCAATTCACTAACATTTTGTGTGAACACAGGTAGAACCTTAGCAAAAACTTTTTCCATGGATTGAATCTCTGCACCTACATCAAGTATATGTTTATCGTAATCACCAATTTTTCCAACTATCGCAGTATGTAATTTATCAAACTCATTTCTTAAATCAACAACTTGTTGTTCAATTTTACTTATTTTAGATTCTGCAGATGTTTTCCACTCTAGAATTTTAGTTATGTCTTTAACTAATTCATTCCACTTTTCATCAATTATTGCTTCAATTAATTCTTCGTTTGTTGTTGTTGGAGCAGTAGGTTGAGGCATAGCCGGACCTCTAGGAGGCATGGGCATCGGAGGAGTTTGTTGTTGATCCATATCCATTTATCTCACCTATTTTGCTACTTGTGAATCCGATAGTAACATTATTGTAAACATTCCTATTATTAACATCAATATCAATCCTAAAACTTTTGGATTAATTAAAGTCATTAAAACATTATTTCCAAAACTAGAGGACGCTGTGGATGTTGGAGTTACAGGCACTGTTTGATTTGTTGGGATTGTAATCATTCCATCTGTTGTTGTTTCTGTAACTTGTTCTGCCAATAAAGTTTGACCGAACGTTGATGAAAATGAAGCTAAAACAATTATTATGACAAAAGTTAATATTGTCCACATAACTGATTTTTGTTTTATTACTGAACCCCACAAAGTTTCATCTTGATTGAACATTTTGAAAACAAACATTATTAGGAATGTTAAGATAATTAAAACTGTAAACCAAGGAATCATAACTGAAATTACATTCATAGCAGGTTTATACATTAAAAGAAAAAATGAAACGGAGATTGCAATTATTGCAAAAAGAGCGTTTTTTCCAGGTAAGTTTTCAAAGGCTTTTGTTATTGAAAGGAACGCATAAACTATTACGAAGACCATTAAAAATAGGAAAATCGGTCCAAAATACGAAAATAGTGATACATCCATAAATGTTGCCATTTTATTTTACCTTTAGTTTCCTTCCATAGCTTTTCGTATAGCTTCTTCTCTTTTTTTAGCGTTTTCTCGCTCAGTCTTTATACGATCTCCTTTAGAAACAGGATCTTCGCCGTCAGAAACTATAAATTTAATTACAATTCCAAATACAAGTATCGCCATTACAAGAGCAATTACATCTTGCGTTAATAAATTTCTTAACCAATAAGGTGAATCTATCCAATTCAATGAATTTAAGATTATGAATATTACAATTGCCATAGATGCCCACATAAACCATTTTCCAGGCCCTTTATCAACACCCATTTTGTCTCCTAACCATAGACCAACAGTTAACAACATCATTACACAAGCAACTAATAATAATCCAATTTGAGGTAACATAGAGTTAATTATTTCAACAGCATCAAAACCATAATAATATGCTCCAGTTACGTGCGGAGTTATTACTGCAAATGCTATAACTAAAGCCACAACAACTGCATATTTTTTATTTTTAGCTTCATCTTTTGCCAATATTTTAGCTCGTTCAATAGTTGCGAAAACTATTGTAAAAATTAAAATAAATGGTAAAATTATGTCCATCACACCCCAGTTTTGAAGCGCATATATTAAAGTTTCAAATCCCATTATAATCACCTATAACTTTTATTCTCCTTCTTTTTTACCATCCTTTTTTTCTCCATCTTTTTTTGGAGGTGGAGGAGTGGTATTTCCCCACGTAATGAAAACTATAAACCCTACAAAAAATAATACCATTAAAATTGCTGCGACATTAACATCATACCAAACTCTTTGTAAATAATAGTATAACTTGTCTAACCATCCTAATGCGTTTAACGTAATCAACAAAACACCAATTAAAGCTATTGTGGATAAAACATGTTTATACCATCCTTTAACTTCATATTCCTCTCGTCCTGTGTGAAAAATTCCTGTTGCAAGCATATAAGATAATCCTAGAACTATTAAAATTACTGTGTTAGCTAAAACTTCACTTATTACTCTAACTAATTGACTTGAAGCAATTACAAAGAAAGCAATTGTAAACGCAACCATGCTATTCATATTTTTACGTGTGAATGATTGTTCATTTCCTTTTGCATCTTTTAAAACTTCAACTCCGAGAATTTTTGTTTTTTCTAGAAATGCAAAAATCAGTGTAAAAACTAATAGAAATGGTAATACAACGTCATATATTCCCAGTTGTCCAATAAAGGTAACTGCGCCACCTAATAAAGTTTCTGCCATATATATCCTATTTGTGGAATAGTTCATTTATAAAGCTATCGATAAATTTTAAGGATTAAATTTATATATTTAGACAAAATATTGTAAATTCATGGTATTAAATAAAAATGAAATGAAAACTCAATTTGAAGAATTGGTTGAAAAATATGATTCAGACGACCAACTAAGAGATAAAATAATAGGTATAACTAGAACTATAACTAAATTGGCAAAACAATCGATTTATGCGACACATAGGCACGAATTAGAAGATGCAAAAAAATTAATTGATGAAGCTGAAACGGAATTAGAAAAAGCAAATAAAATAATCTCTAGTGCAGAAATGTATTTAATGAATACTTTAAGGTCTGCAATAGAAGAATACGTTGAAGCAAAAGCATTTTATAAATACATTACAGAAAAAAAATTAATTTTAACAAAAGATTTAAAGTTTGAGATTCCTTATGAAACTTATATGGAGGGGTTGTGCGATTTCACAGGAGAATTAGCTAAATTTAGTGTGACTTTGGCAACCAACAATAAGATAGAAGAAGTTAAAGAAATTAAAGAAACTATTGAAGAAATATATGGTTTCTTTTTAAAGTTTGATTTTAGATCAAGTGAATTAAGACGTAAATTTGATAGTCTTAAATATAATTTAAATAAAATTGAAACAATAATTTATGATTTGGGGTTGAAATTAAGATGAGAAAACACAATAGATTAACTAAACGTGAAAAACTAGGTTTAATTGTTTTGATGGTTTTATTGGTTTGTGTTGCTATTTTTAGTTCGGTGATTAAAATGAATTGGAATGAAGATATTAAAATTGTGGAAATTGAAACTAACAAAGGAAAAATTACCGCTGAGATTTATGTTAAAGAAGCACCCATAACTTCTGAAAATTTTTTGAAATTGGTAGAAGAAAAATTTTATGATGGTTTAATTTTTCATAGATATGTAGAAGGATTTGTAATTCAAGGCGGAGATCCTAGTGGAACTGGAACTGGTGGAAGTGGTAAAACAATTCCTTTAGAAATTAATGAAAATTTAAAGCATGTTAAAGGTGCTCTTGCAATGGCCAGAACTAATGATCCTAACAGCGCAACAAGTCAGTTTTATATTACTTTAGAACAAACTCCTTTTTTAGATGGCTCATATGCTGTATTTGGAAAGGTTATTGAGGGGATGGATGTTGCATTATCTTTAAGAGAACAAGATAAAATAAATAGTATAAGGATAAAATAAACATCAATTATTTAAAGAATGAGTTCTCAATACATTGTATGAACTCTTCAATTCCTTTTCGTTCGATAAATTATAAATGGGAAACTTTTCTTTATAGTCCTAAAATTGAACCTAAAAAAAGTTTTGAAAATAAATTTAGTTATCGAGTTCTTAGTAGAAATGATGACATTGCTGACAAGGTTCAATTTAATGTTTATACTAAAACAAAACAAGACATCTATATAATTGGAGAATTTAATGAGTGGGGTAAAAAAGATTTAGAAAAGTACAAGTTGGAATTCGATGAAAAAGGTTTTTCGTTCATTGTTTTAGACAACATACATCATAAAGATTCTTATTTATATTTGATGGGTGAAAAATTCTTAAGAGATCCTGCAACGATTTTATTTGATGATAAAGGAAATAGTATTTTTTGGGATTTTGATGATCCAAGTACATATAAATTAAAACATTCTAAACCTGAAAGACTTCATAGCGCAACTAAAATTTTACAAACTGATATTGCAGGTCTTGTTTCTAAATGGTTTGAATATTATCAAAATGCGAAAACTTTAGCTCAGAATAAAGATGATTTATTTACATATGTATGTGAATGCGGTGTATTAAATAAAATTAAAGATTTGGGTTTCAATACATTGCAATTTTTACCTATAACTCAGTCTATTGATGGAGATAATTGGAAGCATCGATATTTAGTTACATATCCTTTTGCAATTCAAAAAAATTTTGGAACACCTGATTCTTTTTTGAGATTGATTGATAAATGTCATGAATTGGGAATAAGTGTTATTTTGGATTTAATTTTGAGTCATTGTCCATATAAAGATTTTAAATTATTTAATTTTGAAGGATCGGATGTTGGCTTAAATTCTTGGAAAGATTGTTTTGGTAAAGATTTATTTCTTGATGAAAAAACGTCTTGGGGTACGAAAAGATATAAGTATGCTGATGAATCCATACGAAGATATTTAGTTGAAAGTGGTTTGTTATTTTTAACAAAATATGGAATCGATGGATTTAGAATAGATAATGTCGATGGTATTTTAAGATTTAATGATAATGGTGATGGTGAAGAACGTCCTGGTGGAAGAAA
>CAZCGV010000011.1:8287-14961 GCA_964498515.1 uncultured Methanosarcinales archaeon | reverse complement strand
ATTGGAAAAATCCAAGTTATGGAAAGTTTAATTTCATTTGGTTTAGAAGGCAGAACTTTAGATTTACTACAAACATTTTTACTTCAAAAAGGTTCTTTTGAACATGATTGTGCCATTGATTGGAAAAAATTAAATGAAGAACGAAGTAAAGAAGTTGTCGATTTTAAGAAAAATATAAATTTACTATTAAACGAGCCTGCGTTTTGGCCTGAAAATACTGTTAATCGAGAATATATAAATGTTGACGATCAAAATAAAGTTTTGGTTATTTTAAGAAAAGATACAACACAAAACACAAATAAAAAATATTATATTATAATTAATTTTGCGGGTAAAAAATTAGAAAATTATAATTTTGGATTGGAAGAAGAAGGAAAATTAAATTTAGTTTTAAATAGTTTTAATAATGAAAAAAACAAAAGCATAAATATAACTGAAAGTAATAATTTTGAATTGTTTACAAAAGAAGCTAAAATTCCAATAATAAATGAGTATGGTGTTTTGGTATATTTATTAGATGAGTGAGACTAAATGGTATTAATGCATAGTGAAAATAGAACAAACGTACGCCTTCTAGCTATAAAAAAATTGAGTTTCATGGCTTTTTTGGTGGCAAGTAGTTATGGTGCCTTTGCAACTGCTTGGCCTATTTTGTTAAAAGAAGTTATAGTAAATAGAGCAAAAATTGGTTTTTTTACAGCGGGTTTATCTATGTTAGGTTTGATTTTTTTAATCTCGTTAGTACCTTTAATACGTAAATTCAAGCCTAAAAAATTATATTTTATTTCTTTGATAAGTACGTCAATTTTGTTTTTATTTCACGTATATGTTAATAATCTTTATACTTTTTTAATAATTGCAATTTTAAATATGTTGTTTATGACTGTGCAAATACAATGTTTTGGAATTTTAATCAGAGATCATAGTTCTCTTAAAAACATTAATCGAAACGAGAATTTAATATTCATATTAGGAAATTGTGGTTGGTTAATAGGACCTTTGGCATCCTCTTGGATTGTTGCAAACTATGGAGTTAATTTAGTTTTTGTTATGGCATCTTTATTTTTGCTTGTGGGAGCGCATATTTTCGCGTTTACAAAAACAACAGAGCATAAAAGTACGGAAGAAAAATTAAATATTTTTAAAAATTTAATTACATTCATCAAAAAGAAAAAATTAAGAAAAGTGTATTTTTTAAACGCAGGTTTAGAGATTTGGTGGTGTTTACCATTTATTTTTGTTCCTTTAGAAATCTTAAGGACAGGATATGCGAGTAAATACATTGGTTTATTTTTATTCTTGGTTATTGTGCCCTTAATATTTACTGAAATATCGCTGAAAAAAATGAATCAAAGATTTTCCGAGAAAGGTTTATTGATAATCGGGTACAGCATTTTAGTTTTAAGTGCAAGTGCATGTTTCTTTGCAAATAACATATTTCAAATAGCTTTATTTATAATAAGTGGTAGTTTTGGTTTGGCTTTAATTGAATTCAATGTTGAAAGTCTTTTCTTTAAAACAATAAAAAAACTAGAAGGAGAAAAATTTTATGGTCCATTCACAACTGCAAAGACTGCGGGATCGTTCATAGGAAAACTAGGAATTGCTTTTTGTTTAAGTTTTTTTACATTCAAATATATTTTTGTATTTATGTTTTTTGTAATGATTAGTTTAATGACTCTTGCCACTCAAATTAAAAAATGAATTATTCTCCGGTGCCTTTTAATTGAACAAAATATTCTTTAGGTCCTGTTTGAGGTACTAGTCCAGTATACATTTGTATGTAGTTATACATTTCATCAGAATATTTGGCTAATTCAGCTTTGCAAGCGGTTATTGGAACAGGATTTATTCTTTTCCAGAATTTATTTTTAAAAAATTTTAAAGTTTTATTAGTATTCCATTCACTTTTTTCACCAGTGCCTGCATCTCTTTCTTCTGCAAACCAAAATGTAGTAGTAAATTTGAACTCTCCAGTATCTAATTTAATTTTAGTTCCTTTATGCATAACTTCTTTTGTTTGTACTCTTGTTGTTTGCATATCCATCTTAAAATATAATTTTAAATATCCTGCTCCTCCTCCAAGAGGAAATTTTGAAGCTCTAAACCAATAAAGTTGATTTTTAGTCCCATCTGAATTTTCAACATCTGAATGAAATGTTTCATAATTATCTTTTCCTGTTTGTAAATCTCCCCAACCATTCTCATCTAAATAATAATGAATCCATTGATATAGCTTCATCCAAGAAAAAGTAGTATTTTTAGCAGTAAGTTGCCACTCTATTTTGAATCCTTGGCCAGGGGAAGGAATTTTTTCAATCATAGTATATTTAACTTACCCTCCTTTATAATTTTTGCTTTTCTGCAAACAACACTAAAATAAAATTTAAAGGCACTATTGCCAACATTAAAATTAAGGACATTAGCTTAAATAAAGCAATAAATCCATAAAATTGTGCAAATAGAGCGCCTAATGTAACTAAAATCAAATAAGGGATTATTGAAAAAATACCAAATAAATGAGTTCGAGAAGTTGAAACCGAATCAGGAATTAATTTAGTTATAAGTTCATTTTGAGATATTGATATCATGCTTAAACCTATTATTGCTAAAGCATTTGCAACTAAAATTGCATAAATGTATGGATTAAAAACCAATGTTAAAGGCATTAAAGTGAATAATAATGCTCCAAACACAAATAATGGAGTAACGCCCACTTTATTTTTGAGAGCAAAAATTAATTTTTGAGAAAGTAAAGAACAAATCATCGCGAATACAAAAATCAAAGCGATGTTTGAAAAAGATCCAAAATATAGATTTCTAAATTTAGAAAATAAAAAGTAACCATAATAAGAGTTTCCTAGAGTTTGTATTGTCGCAATCAATATTCCACTCAAAAAAAGATATACTATTCGTTTATCTTTTAGAAAAACATTGAATTGATTTTTAATTTTATAAAAATATAATTTAAAAACACAAGGACATGTTTTAATTTTTTTGGAGGATATAAGTGTTAATTTAGATAATGCATGTGATGAAAAAATTAATGCGATTGCAGTCAGCTCAAAAATAATTAAATATCCTGTTAATCGAACTGAGAAAACATACTCGAAAAAATTAAATGAGAAAATTTTTTCATTCATTCCAAATATATCTAAAATTATTCCAGACAACATGAAAAAGAGTGCTGTAATCAATAATCCATACTGAGTTATATTTTTTAAAAAAAAACTTCTTTTTTCAGGTTTTAAAGAGGAATCCAATAAACAAGCGTAGAGTTCTCCATAAGTTACAATTCCTAAGCCACTAACCAACAAAGATACTGAAAATAAAGATAGATTTTTAGTTTTTATGGCTAGACCCATAAACAAAAAAGAAAAACCAAATATAAGTCCTGCTCTAGTCATTGTTTTTAAGTTGATTTGTTTTAAACGCGTGTACATTCTTAAAAAACTTGAAAACATTAAAGAAAGTGCTTCTTTCAAACCATTAATTAAACCGACTAAAAAAGTTGGTGCACCGATTACAAAGAAAAATATATTTATGAATTGATGCGCTGTAAGACCAAATCCCACTCTATCAAATAGTTCTTTTAAGGAGAATAAATTGTTCAATTTTTTTTTATTTTGAGTTAAATCAATACTATTTGGCTCTTTTACAGGAGATTCAGTTGAAATGAAACTATCCATATATGTACTATTTAAAGCTTCTTCATTAGATAATTCGTTTAAATTTTGTTCTATCTGTGTCTCATCACTCAATTTTTTATCCCTAAGCATGTTCTTATTTAAATATACCCATATTTAAAGGTTTTTAGAATATATATTTGTTTCTATAACAGGAAAGATTATAAATAAATAAATATAACAAAACTCATGAGTTTTTCAATTCCTTTAAAACGAGCCTTAGAAGTCGACAAATCAATAGTTGGACAGAAAGCAATTAATTTTGCAGTTGTAGAAAATTATGTGAATATTCCTTTTAGTATGATTATCACTACTAATGTTTTTGATGAATTTGTTATACACAATCAATTAAGCCCTGAATTAGACTGGTTCAAGAATGCTACAAACTTAGAAGATAAAATTGCTAGCTTTGAAAGACTCGTAACTCATTTTAAAAATTCTCAGTTTCCACAGCATGTTGTAGATGCTCTTCAAGACTGTTATGAATTGGTTAGTTTAGACACAAATAATTTACATAATTTATCTATTAAAAATCAATCACAAGGCTTGTTGATGATGACCAGAAGTTTGAATCATAATGAAAATGAGGCTTGTGCACCTAAAACGTTTTTTACTAAAGAAACATTTAAACAATTTATAGAAACCATAAAAAAAGCATACATCAGTTCTTTCACTCCTGATATGATTTTGAATGAAGATTCCAAAGTTGCAATAATTGTATCTAGAGTCCCTCCATTAAAAACAACTATCGAAACTGAGTACGATTTAAATAAGTCCAAAATATATGTGAGAACTTATTATGGGTTTCCTGATTTTTCAGAAGTTGTTGAAAAAGATGAGTTCATTCTTAATGGCGAGTTTTTAAAAATAGAAAAGAGTGGCATTCAAAGCCAAAAAAGAGCGGTTGTCTTTGATTCAACAAAAAATAATTTAACAATTGGCGAATTTAAACAGGAAAATTCTTCACAAAATGTTGCTGATTCAGTTATTTTGGAAGCGGCAAGATTAACAAAAACAATGAGTAAACAAATTGGTGCAAATTTTGTTCGAGCACGATTTTTTGCGGGAGAAAATATAGAATGTGTTGATTTGAACTGTGTTTACGGGGACATTGATGTTAAAGAAAAAATAATTGAAGCAGAACAATTAGATGATTCAGCAATAGATTTAGAGTCTTTAGGTATAAAGCTCGATTCTTTTGAAAGAAAAGAAAAAATTCATGAAAATATAAATGAGTTTGAATTTAAAAATTTCTTAGAAGCTTTGAAAATGTTTATGGAAAAATACAAATCCAAAGAATTAGCTTCGAGTATACCTATTTTAGTTAGATCCTTAGATCAACCAAATAAAAACTCAATACATCAAAGTTTAGAGATTTGTAAAGAGATTATTTCAAATTTTAATGACGACGAAGAATAGTTATTTCCCTAGTCATATTTTTATGGATGTAAATTTTGAAAGATTTTTCTTTTTTCCAATTGGTTCCATCTATTAATTTTTTAACATTTAATGAATCTAAATGGCCTATGACTAAATTATTAGTTATCTTTTGGGAGTTTAATAGAAATTGCTGAACCAACTTATCTGAATCTTGAGATATGAATGAGTTTTTTCCAAATGGCAAATCAGTTACAATGGCTTCGTGTTTTTTAGTTATATTTAAAGCATCTTTTACTTCTAAATTTGCATTTAATTTAAATTGAGTTAGATTTTCTTTGGCTTGAAAAATCATTTTTTTAGAAATGTCTGAACCGCTAACTTTTAGGTTCATCAAACCTCCTTCAATTAATAATCCTCCTGAACCGCAAAAAGGATCCAAGAATTCTTTTTTAGAAACTAAATTAATCATGGCTTTAGCGTATTTAGGGTTAATTGACGTTGGATGGTTGAATTTTCTTAAATGAGATCGTCTATTGAAAGGATCGTCTTGATTGGCATATATTATTTTTGTTAAATACCAAAAGGAATTTATTTTTATAATTATATAAATATTTTTTGGGGAAGATAAATTCACCACTGGATTTTTTAGAGATTTATGAATGCTATTGAATAATTCTTTTGTTCGACTTTTTTCTGTTTGAGGTAAGATGTATTTTAATTTATAATTTTTCTTTATATGTTTTGAAAAATTTAAGTTTTGAAAATTTTTATTTTTATCCAATATTTGGTATACTTCTCTTGTGAAAGCAAGTCTTGGAAGATTTTTGATTGAAAAGAAATCTTTTAAAAGGAATAGATTTTCAGTATTTTTAAATAACTGTACATCTAATAATTTTTCTACTTCATATTTTGCTAAAGAAAGATTTTCTTTGGATAATTGGAAAAAAAACATTTTAGTCTAGACTTTTTCCCAGCCTGCATCCATTTCGTCTTTGTATTTTTTCTTAGCATATTCGCCAAGCATAGTCACAACAAATTTAAAAAATTCTCTTTGAAATTCAAAATATTGTGTTAAAATATCTATGTTTATTGTTTCTTCTCTACCTTCAATTGTAGTTATTAGAGCAACATTTCGTCTATACTCCTGTTCAGTTTGATAAGGTGAACGAGTAATTTTTCTTAAAAGTAAATATAAATCCAAATTGTCTTGAATCTCTTGTTGACCATATAATTTTTTTACAATATTCGCTTTTGCGAGAGGAGTTTGAGGATCTTCTTGTAAATTTTTTGTGTCTTTTGCATAAAGTATGAGTGCATCAACTAATAAAGAGTATGCGTCAATCATTCTGTTTAATGAATTTAATAAAACGTCTCCAGTTCTAGTATATTTCAAGCTAACATATATTAAGTGTTCTGCTCGTTTAAGTTCTTCTCCTGCATCCTCTATTATTTCAAGCACTTTTAATCACCTTTTATATTCATTAACAATTCTGCAATTATCTTTTTGGATATCTGTAAATATTCATTTAAATTTTCAACAGATAATGTGTGTAGACTAAATTGATTGTCTGCAATTATAAATTTATCTTTTCTAGCAAATTCAACAGG
>CAZCGV010000011.1:0-8187 GCA_964498515.1 uncultured Methanosarcinales archaeon | reverse complement strand
CCCATTTTCTTCATTGCTTGCTTCATTTGACTTGAATTCATATTCATTCCTGGAAACATAAAAAATCACCTCGATTTTAAAGAGAATTTAAAACTATTATTAATATTACAATTAGCACAGAAATTGCTAAAACCATTTGTGGCGAAATAGATATTTTTGACTTGGTTTCATTATAATATTGAGTTATACCTGCTCCACTGGAAGGCATGCTTATTCTGTCTTGCGCCATTTTAATTTAGAAGAATAACCACATTTATAAACATTTCTTTATATAGGAAAAAAGGAGAAGTGTAGAATTACAATAAGCCACCTTCTGTAAAGGCCAAACAAAACATATTTTGCGATACCTTTTGGCAGTATTTGACTAAGCGTCTTACGACTTGCATCAACCAGGTGCTCAAATTTCATCCTTTCTTTTAGCGAAGTCAGTTTTTCACATCATTCCGTAAACCAAAAAAGGTGTATTTCTGTACGGTTTACCAATCATATTCTAATTCTTGACTTTCATCAAGTGGTTTTGCGCGAAGCATAGATGGGCGGACTTTCCTAAGGAATTAACCCTAAACTGCCTAGTAATCCTACAAAAATTGAAAACTCTGCAGATTTATAAAGTTGTTGTGTAAAATTTCCGGTTTAAATAACAATAGATTTATAAATGAAATATTTTAAATTAGAGTTGAGTTGGCAGATCCTATTTTTAAAATAAACAAATTGTGCAAATCTTATTCAGGTAAAAGTGTCTTGAAAGATATAGATTTGGAAATAATGCCTGGTGAAATAATTGGCATAATAGGAGCTAGCGGTAGCGGTAAAACAACTTTATTGAATACTATGATTGGATTTGTACGACCTGATTCAGGCGATGTACAATTCAGATTGAATCATTTATTGAGTTTTAAAGATAATTGTATTTATCGTTCAGTTTATGAAAAAGTTGAAACTGCAAAAAAAGTTTATGGTTTTGCTTCACAAATTCCTTCAGTGTATGAAGAATTAACAGTTAAAGAAAATTTAGAATACTTTGGAATATTACATAATCTAAGTGCTGATGCAATTAAAGCAAACACAGATACTCTTCTTTCTTTAATGAATTTACAATATGCAACAAACATACAAGCTAAAAATCTTTCAGGTGGAATGAAACGAAGATTAGATATTGCTTGTTCACTAATGCACGATCCTGAAGTTTTAATATTAGATGAGCCAACCTCTGATTTAGATCCAATAAATAGAATAGATATTTGGTCTTTAATAAAAAAAATTAATAAAAAAGGAACAACAATAATATTATCTAGCCATCATTTAAATGAATTAGAGACTTTGTGTGATCGAATTGCAATATTAAAAGATTCTCACTTTGCGGCAGTAGATCGAACAGATACTTTGAAAAAAATGTTTGTTAAAAAACAAGAACTGATTTTTGAGAGTGAACCAGGCAATTATAAAAAAATTATGCGTTCTATGCCTAAACAATATTCAGATAGATTTAAAATATTTGAAAATGAAGCCCACATTGGTACAGATAACAATTCAGAAGCAATTAAAGATTTAATAAACGCCATAAAAGAAACTGAAGAAAAAATATTATCTATAAATGTCGTTAAACCTTCTTTAGATGATGTTTTCTTGTCGATATTAGAACATAAAGAGAGAGATGATGTAGAATGAAGATTTTTAAAGTACTACAAAAGAATTTTAAAATACTTTTTAGAAAGAAAACTTCATTTTTTACAATATTTTTAGGTCCTTTATTTGTTATTTTACTTATGAGTTTTACGTTTGGTTCTAGTTCGGAAATGCAAATGTCCATAGGATATATTTCTCCAGATGCCAGTCCTTTAACTACTGAATTTGTTGCTAATCTAAAGGAAAATTATCTTGCAAAACAGTTTTGGGAAAAAGATACTTGTGTTCTTGAGTTAGAACAAGGTTTGATGCACGCATGCATATTATTCCCAGAAAATTTTGAAATAGAAAACAATAAAACAAATAATATTATCTTTGTGGTAGATAAATCACGTATTAGTTTGGTTTATTCAGTTATTGAAAGCATTTCTGCAGATATTGATGTGAAAACAGAAGAACTTAGTAAGGATTTAACAGATAAAATAGTTTCCACTTTAACTAGTACAAATACTAAATTAGATTCAACATTAGCAATAATAATAAAAACTAAAGCAAAAGCAACTGAACAAGAAGGTTCTGCAACTGAAATTGGAAATGACATAAACGAGATTAGTGATGATTTGAAGGATGTCGATTTTACAAATTTAGATACTAATATTGATTCACTTCATCAATACACTAAAAATATTTATGACGGAGTTTATTCTGAAGCAGGAGATTGCTTAGATATTGTAGACTCTTCAGATATAGATCCAACCTTAGGGGCTGAATTAGAAGATGAGTTAACAGCTATAAGAAATGTTACAAAAACAAACTACGATAACAGTTCTTCAAAAATTACAGATATTGCAGATTTAGTAGATAGTGCAATTTCGACAATAGAAAAGATAGAAACATTAAGTAGCGAACAATCTAGCAGTTTAACAAAAATGAAAACAGATCTATCTCAAATGACGACGGATCTTGGAACTGTAAAAACCAACATCGAATCAATGCAAAATGAAATAAATAATATTCAAGTAACATCAACTGAAAATATAGTTAATCCTATAACAACTTCAATTGAAACAACTTCTTCAGCAGGAAACAACAAATTAGCTTTAATTTTTCCATATTTATTGATTTTATTGATTATGTTTACAAGTTTACTTTTATCGAGTACTTTGGTAGTTGTTGAAAAAGAATCGAATGCTGCATTTAGAACATTCACAACACCAACAAGGGACGAGTTCTTTGTATTCACAACATTCTTAACAGCATTTATGATTGTAATGATTCAGTTAGTTATAATTTTAGCAGCAGTTAGTTATTTCTTGTTTGATTTTATATTAGCAAATATTTATGTCAATTTGACTTTAATTATTTTAGCAACCGCATTATTTATTATGTTAGGAATGATGATTGGTTATTTATTGAAAACTCAACAAGCTACAAATATGGCTACAATCTTCTTAGGAACAATCCTTTTGTTTGTTTCGAACATAGTTTTTCCTATAGAAACCATATCTCCAAGTCTAAAAATGCTTGCTCAATATAACCCTTTTGTAATTACGTCTGAACTACTTAGACAATCCATTGTGTTTAATACAAAATTTTCACAGATGGCACTTCAATTAGCAATAATATTTTGTTACAGCATAATATTTTTAACACTTATTTTAATTTTTCAAAAAATAAGTAAATCAAATTATTTTAACAGATTCGCTAAAATGGGAAGTGGAATAAACAAATTCGTTCCTGAATCAATATTAATGGATGCTGTAGAAATTAAAAATAAAGAAGAATTAGTTTCTAAATTAGAACATATCGACGATGAAAAGTACAATAAATTTAAAAAAGACAGTTACAAACAATTTAAGGAATTCTTGGAAGTTAAATTAGATGAAGAAAAACTTGGAAACCTTAAAAAAATGACTCGTGAACAATTAATTACTAAATTAAAAAACCGAATTCAAAAAAATGAAGAATTAGTTAAAAAAGGCGGAGCGGTTTTTGATGAAAAGTATTTATCTGAAGAAAAATCTAAAAAGAAATCCAAAAAAGTAAAGAAAAAAGTAGAAGAAATTATAGAAGAAGATCCTTCAGAAGAAGAACAATAAATCTTTGATTAAAAAAATAAACAGACCTAAAGATAAGACTAACATAACTAAATTAACTATTTTTTCTGTAAAGCTACCCACAACTAAAGGGCCACTAATTTTAAAACCAAACATAAATAAATCTATTCCTGATTTTGTAAACATATCTTCAATCAAATGCAACATATATCCTAATGAAAAAAATATTGCAATATATTGATTTAAAAAGTTTAAAAAATATGCTAAAATTAAAACAGGATAAATGGAATGAAAAAATCCTCTGTGTTTGAAGAAAAAACCAATAATTTTAAACTTTCTACCTGTAATTGAATTCATTTTATCTATGTCTGGAAATAAAAGTCCAATTAGAAAAATTATGGAAAGAATTGTGGTTTCGAGAGATATTCCCCAAAAAAATAATAAGAGTAAGGAAATTAAAATTCCTGTATTAAGGTGTGTTTTACCTTCCATATTTAGTCTCCAAATAAACTATGTGTGTGATTTTGTTTGAATCTTGATTAATTAGCATTTGTTCAAACTCTAAATGATATTGCATTATTATGTGTGGATGGAATGAATAACTTTTATACTTAAACGGATAATTGTTAAGAAGTTTGAAATAGAATTCAGGGGATAGATGAAAAACTTCTAAGAATAAATAATCATCTAAAGGAAAAATCAAATATGAACTTGTACTTATTTCAGTTATGGGGCTTGGAAAAAACATATTTCTAAAAATTGAGAAAACCGAAGCATCATAAGTATAGTTTGCTTTTTTAAGAGCTAATAATGTATTGAAATTAATTAATCTATAAGGCGCTCTAAAACCTTTAATAGTTATGTTGTATTGTTCTTCTAAAATTTGTTTACATCCCTGAAGTTCATATTCATTTAAAGATTTATTCGCAAAAGGCAATATTGAATGATTTTGTGTGTGACAAGAAATTTCGTGTCCCTGCTCTAACATTAGGGGAATCATATGTGGAAGATTTTTTTGAAATTCAATAGTTACAAAAAAAGTTGCTTTCGTATTAGTTTTTTCTAAAATAGATAATAATTCCAACATCACCGTTTCATTATCAGGCGATTCTGTATCGAAACTAATTAACAACACATCTTGAGAGAAAATATAAACACATGTAGAAAAAAATAAAAATAAAAGTAATATTAATCCATATTTATTGAGATTCATCTTCCAAATCTTCTATGTCAAAAATTTCTTCTTCACCCATCATTTCTTCAGTTGTTGATGATTGTGATTGAGGAGCTTCTTCAGAAGCTTTTTTTGACTCTTTATTTGGGGTTGAGATTATTGGTTTTTCTTCAATTGGTTGGGGATTTGAATCGATTTTATATATGACTAATTCTAATTGATTAAACGCTTCATTATTTTTTACTTTTGCTCTAATTTTGACTATTTTTCCTAATAAGTCATTTTTAATTTCTTCAATTTTAGAAGCATCGTCTTTTAATTTTATTATTTCTTCATCAGAAAGATTTAGTAACTGTTGAATTTGTTCTTTCCAAAGAGTTGCTCGAATATTATCACTGCCATCGTCTAAAAATATATTCATTACATAATTAAATGCTGGTTCTTGAAGTCCGTGTTCTGCGCAAGAAAATTTGCCTTCATTTGCTATTTGCATTCTTTTATTACAAGTTGGGCAAGTTTCAAAGAATCTTGGATCGTAAACTTGAACTATTGTAGCCATTACATCAACATATGTGTCATTTGCAGTTATTTCTTTTATTCTTTTTATTTCTTCTTTATATTCTTGCTTTTGTGCAACTACAATTGATTTTCCCTCAGGATTAAGTATACAATTTGAAGAATTACCCATATGAAGCTCAACACGTCCATTATTTTCTTTTGCGTATGCATTTTGAACTTCAATTATGTCTCCTTCTTGAATTTCATCAAAATATTGACATTTGTCATTCCAAAAAGTTAAACGAGAAAGACCCGTTTCATCACCCATTAATAAACTTCCAACTTTTCCAGCATGATCTTCACCAAATATTCGTAGTTCATATTTTTTTAAAACTTTTCCAAACACATGTACGCTTTTCATAGTTGGCGTTAAATCTTTTATTTTTACTTCGGCATTAGATGATGCCGTTCTATCTGTTTGTATGCCTAATTCGCCTGCAACAATGTGTGCTGCGCCTTCTTGAGATATCAAACCTGAAAGTGCTTTCATTTTTTCATCTATTTTTTTGTCAAGTTCTTCTTGAGTAATTTTTCCAGAATCGAGAATTTGTTGTATTATTTCATTAACCATAATATCCCTCTATCAACATGAAAACTTTTGAAGTTTCAATATTTACAAAGTAAACCGTAAGGACTTTTTAAGTGTTGTGTTATGCTGTCCAGTGTGACCATTGTTTTTTAAACTATATGTTTAAGAATACATTATTTTAAGGCTTGGAAGATTTGTTCTATTTCTTTTTGAGGATAGCCTTGGGAGATTAGATTGTTTTTTATATCTACTTGGGAATAGCCTTGGGAGAGTAAAGATCGAACATATTCTTTTAATTGAAGGTTGATAGTGGGTTGTTTTTTATTGAATTTAAACATTTTAAAGGTTAAAAATATCAACAGAATTATTAAAATGGATAATGTAGTCATTAATAGAATATTTGATGTTTTAAATTCATTTATTGGTTGATTGTAAGTTTGTGTTTGCTCTTCAATATCTTCCTTGGTTGCTATAGATAATTGATTATTTGCGATTAATATTTCTTCTATTGATTGTATTAATTCAGTTAAAAGAATTTCTTGGTCTATTTGCTCTATGTTTTGATTGAAATATTCTTTTAAATTGAGTATTTGAATTGGAGATAAGTAGTTATTTGATTGTGTAATTTGTAGTGAATTTTGTTCTACTTCTAAATATATCCAATTCGTATTTTTGGGTTGTTCTAAAGAATATATTGTTAAAGGAGAATCTAGAAAATCAATTTCATATTTAGTTGCATTTATTGATGATGCTGAAATTATTATAAGTATTAACCACATTAAACTATATGAGAATTGGTTCATTTAATTTCACCTCTTTTACATATCTTTTACAACAGCCTCCTAAAACATTCAAAGCTTGTGTATTTATGGTGTTTGTTTCTAAGATTGAAGATTCGCCACAAATTAAATCCATTGCATTTTGTATTGAATCAGGATCTGAAATTCCTAACGAGGACAAATAAGCATTAATTTGAGTTTGGGCTAAATTAAAGGATTCTTTTATTTCTATGGCGTTTATAGTTATTTGTTGTTCATCGAGTTTATTTGAATTATTGAATTGGTCTGTTGTTGTTATGGTGATTTGATAATTTTTATCTTTTTCAAATTTTAAATCATTCATTCCATCAGTCATGACATAATATTGTTTTGTTTGATTATTGTAATATAATTTATTTAGTTTTAAAGGATATAAAGATGTTAATAACAAATTGCTTGAAAATTCTTCTTTTTCATCAAGTCTTAATTGTATGAACTCATTTTGAGCAAAATCATTTTCAGTTAAATAAAGATTGAAAGCATAAATATCTTCATTTAAATTTTCGAAATTGAAAGACACTAAAACTGCTTCTGTATTTATGCATTTTAATTGCTCTTCAATATTTAAATTTAATTTTGACCATGTTGATGGAATCTTATCTTCAACATAAGCTGTAAATGAAACATTTTGATGGTCTTTAAACGATGTGATGAATCTTTGATTCTTTTTATTGGAATAACAAATTGGAGGATCTGTTTCTTTGTCTTGATAATAATACCACGCAACATTGTTTTTATCTGTTTTGTAGAGGGCGAATAAATTGTTGGACACATCCCAAGACTGGATTAAATTGCCAGTTAATGAACTTGGATTTAGGATATCTGGAAGTTGATATATTTCAAAGTCCATATATGAATTTACTTTATTTTGGTTATTTGTAAATTTAAAAGTTAATGATGTGGCTAGATTTGTTTCACTGCTGGAATCAATGAATTTTAAAGGATTAAATTCTAAAGCCAAATCTGGATACGAAGGATTAGTTTTACTTAAACCTTTAACGTTAATTAAATTTTTAACATAATAATTTCCCTCAAAATCTGGAAGAATTTGAAACATCTCTCCTTCAGGATTCATATGTAAGGTGTCTAAATAAATTGGACATATACACCCTTCTTGTTCGTTTTTTTGGCAATCAATCATTTGATCTACGAATGAACTTCTAAATGAATCTATTTGTTTGAAGACAAGCCATTCTTTTACTTCTCCTGAAAGTTGTTCAAAATTACCTTGAATTAAGTCGGAGAAGAAATCAATTGTTTGTTGAAGTTGCAAATCCTTCATTTTTTCTGGATGGATGTATGTGTAATCACTTGTGTGAATTATTTTGGAATTTGTGTTTGAAAATTTGGTTATTGCTTTGTCTATGCATTCTGTTTGACTTAACATTAAGCAATCGTTGGCCAAGTAGGATATGAATTGTTCTA
>CAZCGV010000010.1:5265-20203 GCA_964498515.1 uncultured Methanosarcinales archaeon | reverse complement strand
ATTTTGACATTTTATGTTTCCTTTAACCATAAAAGAAGTTCAAGATGAAAAAGAACTAAAACTACTTCTAAACTTTATGAAAAAACAAAAACAATATTATCCAAAGTACGATGAATGGCTACATGAAAAGTGTAAACCACGTATAGAAACAGGACAATACAGAACATTAGTATCGATTGCAGATGGAGAAATAACTGGAGACGTAGTTTGGACTCCTTTAAACAAAGACGACATAGAAATTCGAAATCTGCGAATAGACCCAAACTATCAAAACAGAGCATTAGGAACATTTCTTTTAAGACAAATAGAAGTTCTTCAAAAAAACATATTTACAGACGTATCTGCAAACAATTTTAGTGCAGTTGAATTCTTTATATTAAATGGATTTAAAATAAGAAATATGGCTCATCTATACACCCCCAAAGTCTGGGAATTTGAAATGGAAAAACTCCAATCTTTTAAAACATTTTATAAATAAACTTCTTCTTCTCAAATCAATGCAATTTAAAGGTTTAACATTAGATCAATTTCAAATAGATTCTATTAAAGCAATCGATGCAGGAGATTCATGTGTAGTTTCAGCATCAACAGGAACAGGAAAAACTTTAATCGCAGAATACATAATAAGTAAACACCTTCCAGAAGGCAATGTAACCATATACACCGCACCAATAAAAGCACTCTCAAACCAAAAATACAAAGATTTCTGCAGAGATTACGGAAAAGAACAAGTTGGACTTTTAACAGGAGATTTAGATATAAATCATACAGCACCAATACTCATAATGACAACAGAAATTTATAGAAATATGTTGTTAACAAATGATGAATTATTAGACAGAGTAAAATATGTTATTTTCGATGAAGTGCATTACATAAACGATATTCAAAGAGGAAGCGTTTGGGAAGAATCAATTATTTTTTCTCCAAATCATGTGAGATTTCTTTGTTTGAGTGCAACAATTCCAAATTACGAACAATTTGCAAAATGGATACAAACAATAAAAAAACATACAGTGCAAACGGTTAATTATAAAAATCGACCTGTTCCATTAAATCACATAGTGTTTGATAGAAGATTGGGTTTAACAACAATAGAAGAAATAGAAAAAGATAAAATCAAAGACGAAGAATATTTGTCCTCTTTAGATATCGGACCAGGCGGAAGAAGAAAAAAGAAATTCCCACATCAAAATCAAAAAAAATTTTTACATGAAGTAAAACACCCCCATCACATCGATGTAATAAACGAAATCTTAGAAAAAGTTCCAGCATTATATTTTTGTTTTTCAAGAAAAAAAACAGAAATGTTTGCAAAAGAATTAGCATCAAAAAAAGATTTACTTTCATCACAAGAAAGATTGGACGTAACAAATTATGTTCGACAACAAATAAATCAAAACATTGCATCAATGGATACAACAAGAAATTTAAGAAACACATTAGCAAAAGGAATTGGATTTCATCATTCAGGAATGTTGCCTGCATTAAAAAACATAGTTGAACACTTATTCGGTTTAGGATTAATCAAGGTTCTATACACAACAGAAACTTTTTCAGTTGGAATAAACATGCCTGCGAAAACAGTGGTATTTGACGACTTAAACAAATACGATGGAATAACTTTTAGAATGTTAAACTCCAAAGAATATTTCCAAATTGCAGGACGAGCAGGAAGAAGAGGAATAGATAAAGAAGGAACCGTAATCTCTTTAATAAACAGACGATTAACAAACTTAGAAAAACTGAAATCTATATCTACAATTGATGATGATCCAATAATCTCTCAATTCAAATTAAGTATAAATACAATATTAAATTTAATACATAATTTCGATAATAAAACACAAGAAATTTTGTTAAAGAGTAACTTTGATCATTTTGTTAGAACAACTCAAAATCAAAAAGCAGTTAGAGTAATTGCGTCCTTCAAAAACAAAATAAAAAAATTAGAAAAATTAGGATTTATACAAAGCACAAAAAAAATGTCAAATGTTGAAGGAGGAGCCTATTTAGATTACGACAAAGATTATCTTCTTACTCCAAAAGGATTATTTGCGAGAAATATATATTCACAAGAAATTCCATTAACTGAATTATTTTTCATGAAAAACATACATAAAATATCTGATTTAGATTTACTCATAATTCTAGCAACATTAGTTTATGAAGAAAGAATAAATGATTATTTCATGATTAAAGGTTGCGAAAAAACATACGCTCGAATAAACAAAATAATTCAAGGAACCATTTTAGAATCTGAATTGAATAAAATTTCTTTAAAAAGAATGATTAATTATGTAACTTGTTGGGCTAACGGTGGAAAATTCTTAGAACTTATGAAATATACTAACTTACAAGAAGGAGACATTATACGATTCTTTAGAAGATTAATAGACGTTTTATCTCAGTTAAAACACGCAACAGAAGATGAAGAATTAAAAGACCGAATGACAAATATTTCTAAATTAATTGATAGAGATTTAGTAAGAGAAATATAATTATTCCAATATCTTCAACACTTCAGAATATTCAACCCATTGATTAAATAACGCCATTAAAACATACGCTTCAGATAAATTTTGCATATTTTTAGATTTATAGGTTATAAAATCGGGCTTTTTATTTTTTCTAACTAAAGACTCCAATGTTGTTTCATTCGTTGTTAAAGCAAGATCATCATGTTCCATATGTATTTCACTAATAAAACATGTGTCTTTATGGAATTTATATGGTTTTTTTAGAGAATATCTGAAATTTTTCAATAAGTCATTTCCCAGTCGATTCATATTTTCTCGAGTTTTCTCAATACATTTAGCTTCAAGCAATTCTTTAGCAAATCCTACATCTAAATAAATCTCAAAAGAATACTTATTTATTTGTTTAGGAGTCCAAATTAATTTTTCCATCGTTTTTAAAATTCTTCAAAGCATTATAAATTTTTTTATTTAAAAATAACCCCTAAATCCCATAAAATTACTCAACCCGTAAAACCCAAGAAATCTATATTTTAAAACTTTTTCACCCAATTTACACCAAAATTAAAAACCCAAACATTTATAAAATATCCTAATTTCCCCGAATAGTTGATCAAGTTAGCTTGATTAATGCAATTTACGCCTTGATAGTGTAGTCCGGCCTATCATATCGCCCTGTCGAGGCGATGACCCGGGTTCGAAAACTCAGCAACTAGCTTCGACAGCTAAGTGTTGTATCGATTGTCCCGGTCAAGGCGCTTTGTTGTGAGCTGGTGGCTCAGTCTGGAGAATTAATCGCATTGATTTTTTCGGACACTAGAGCACCTGACTTTTAATCAGGTGGTCGCGAGTTCAAATAGTTGACGAAGAAATGCGTCAGCATGAATGTCTCGTCCAGCTCGCCACTTTTTATTTATTTTCCTTAACTGGGGGTTACTATATATGGTTGAACAACTAAAACATAATTTAATACCGCAACATGAAAAGCTTTCTGAAGAACAAACACAAAAATTGTTCGATAAATACAACATAACATTCAAAGAATTACCTAAAATCCATCTGTCCGATGCGGCGATAAGACATTTAGATCCAAAATATGGAGATGTAATTAAAATAACAAGAAAAAGTCCGACAGCAGGAAGAGCTATTTTCTACAGAGGTGTTTCACGTGATTGAAATGAGTAATGCTAAATTATTATTAAAAAAGTATTTTGAGGAAAATTCCTTAGTAAATACAGATATTGATTCATTCAACAGATTTGTTAATGAAGATTTAAATAAAATTTTAGAAGAAAACAAAGTTATTGAACCAACCATAATTCCTCCAAACGTAGATGAATTCAAAATTAAATTTGACAATATCTGGGTTGGAAAGCCAGAAATTACAGAAGCAGATGGTTCAAAAAGAGACGTTTATCCTATGGAAGCAAGATTAAGAAAATTATCTTACTCTGCACCAATATATTTAGAAGTTTCAGCACATATTGATGGAATACAAAGAGAAAGTTTCAAACTGCAAATCGGTAATTTACCTATAATGTTAAAAAGTCAGTTTTGTCATCTTAATGGATTAAGTAAAGAAGATTTAATGAAACATGGTGAAGATCCAAATGATCCTGGAGGATATTTTATAATTAATGGTTCAGAAAAAGTTCTCGTTAAAATTGAAGACTTGGCTGCGAATCGATTTATGATTCAAAAAGAAACAATCGGCGTTTCACAATATGTTGGAAAATTATTTTCAGAAAGAGGATCATATAAAATTCCTCACGAATTAGAAAAATTAAAAGACGGAATATTTTATTTAACATTCACAAGAGTTAAAAGAATACCAGTTGTATTAATCTTAAAAGCTTTAGGTATGTTAAAAGATTCAGACATCATGAAAAACATTGGTTTAGATGATGATAATGAAGTTTTCGTTAATTTATTCGAGTTTGTGGATATAAAAGATCAAGAAGAAGCTTTAGATATGGTTGCTAAAAAAATTGGCATTGCACAAGCAAGAGAAATTCGGGTTGCAAGAGCACAAGAAATCTTAGATAAATATTTATTTCCGCATCTTGGAGTCACAGAAGAAAACAGATTATTCAAAGCAGAAAATATTTGTAAATACATAAATAAATATATTAAAGTTACAAGAGGAGAATTGCCTCAAACAGATAAAGATCATTATGCAAATAAAAGATTAAAATTATCTGGAGATTTACTTGGAGATTTATTGCGTGTAAATATTAAAGTATTAATTGGAGATTTATTATATAATTTTCAAAGAATTGTTAAGCGAGGAAAAATTCCAAGCATTAAAGTAATAATCAGAGAAAAATTATTAACTCAAAGAATATATAGTAGCATGGCTACAGGAAATTGGGTTGGTGGACGCCCAGGAGTATCCCAAAGATTGGCGAGACAAAACTTCTTAGATTTAATTTCTGCTTTGCAAAGAGTAGTTAGTCCTTTGTCTTCTACACAAGAAAATTTCGAAGCACGTGCACTTCACTCAACCCATTTAGGAAGATTATGTCCTAGTGAAACACCTGAAGGACCAAATATTGGGTTAAGAAAAAATCTTGCAATACTAGCAAGTGTTACTCATACTGTTAATGAAGAAGAATTAATGAAATCCTTGAAAAAAATAGGTTTGGAGAATGATTAAAATGGCAGATGTATTTGTAGATAATAAATTTATAGGAACGGTTAAAGACGGACATTCATTTGCAGAAAGATTTATTTCAGAAAGACGTATGAATAGATTAGATGCATCTGCAAACATTCTTGTGGATAAAGCAACTTCGAATGTATATGTTGAAACTTCTTCAGGAAGGACCACTCGACCTTTAATAGTTGTAAAAGAAGGAAAATCTCTTCTAACAAAAAAACATTATGAACAGTTAAAAGCTAATGAAATAGCTTGGTCTGATTTAATTAAACAAGGAATTATTGAATATTTAGATTCAACAGAAGAAGAAGGTGCTTTAGTTGCTTTTGAAGAAAAAGATTTAACTTCTGAACATACACATTTAGAAGTTAGTCCTACTGCGATGGTTGGAGTCATGACTGCTTTAGTTCCTTTTGGACATCATAATCCCGGTCCTCGTTTACTTCAAGGTTCTAAAAACCAAAAACAAGGAATTGGATTTTATGCAGCTAATTTTCCATTAAGAATGGATACAGATTCAAATTTGTTACATTATCCACAAGTTCCAATTGTATCATCTGTTTTGTATGATTTAACACAATATGAAAAACATCCAAATGGTCAAAATGTAATTGTTGCAGTGATGTCTTACCAAGGATATAATATTGAAGATGCTGTAATTCTTAACAAAGGAAGCATAGATAGAGGTTTCGGTAGAAGTACTTATTTCAATCCTTTAATTGCTGAAGAATTAAGATATTCTGGAGGTTTATTAGATGAGATTTGCATTCCAGATAAAGAAGTTAAAGGATATAGAAGTGAAAAAGATTACAGATTATTAGATGATGATGGAATAATCACTCCTGAAGCGTATGTTAAAGAAGAAGACGTTATCATTGGAAAAACTTCTCCTCCAAGATTCCTTAATGCAATGGATGAATATAACCTTGCTACTAATTCAAGAAGAGAATCTTCAGTAAGTATTGCGCATGGAGATCAAGGAATAGTTGATATGGTTCTTTTAACTGAAAGCGAAGATGGAAATAAATTAATCCAAGTTAGATTGAGAGAGCCAAGAATCCCTGAGTTGGGTGATAAATTTACTTCACGTCATGCACAAAAAGGAATAGTTTCTTTAATCGTTCCAGAAGCAGATGTACCTTTTACAATTACAGGAGTAAAACCCGACATCATATTTACTGCACATGGTGTTGTATCTCGTATGAGTGTCGGACACTTGTTAGATTTATTAGGTGGTAAAGTTGGTTCGCTCGGTGGAAGATTTATTGATGGAACTATTTTCGATTCTGAAAAAGAAGACGACATGAGATTAGAATTATTATCTTATGGTTTCAAAGAAAATGCAACCGAAACAATGTTTAACGGAGTAACTGGTGAAGAATATAAAGTAAAAATATTTGTTGGACCTATGTACTACTTACGATTAAAACATCAAGTTAGAAACAAATTACACTCAAGAGCTTTAGGACCTATACAACTTCTTACAAGACAACCTACAGAAGGTCGTGCAAAAGAAGGAGGATTAAGATTAGGAGAGATGGAGAAAGATACTTTAGTCGCTCATGGAGCAAGTATGCTTTTGAAAGAAAGATTTGATTCAGATAAAACAATAATTCCTATTTCGGATGAAAGTGGAATTGTGGCTGTTCACGATGCAAGAAAAGGAAGAAATTATTGTCCTATTGCAGGTGAAGATGCAGGAATTGAACAAATTGAAATGTCATATGCCTTCAAACTTATATTGGATGAATTCAAATCACTTTGTTTATATCCAAAATTAAATTTGAAATCAAAATACTAGGTGGTTTATCAAATGGAAGAAACATTCACACATAAAAAAATAAGTTCAATTAAATTTGGATTAATGGGTCCAAAAATAATTAAAGACATGTCCAGTGCTAAAATTGTAACTCCTGAACTTTATGATAAAGAAGGGTATCCTGTAGATGGAGGTCTTATGGATGTAAGACTAGGAGTTATCGATCCAGGTTTGAAATGTAAAACTTGTGGTTTAAAATTAAAAGAATGTCCTGGACATTTCGGTTACATTGAATTAGCAAGACCAGTAGTACACATTAAATTTATTGATGTTGTATTAGATGTATTAAGAATGACTTGTAGTAGTTGCTCAAGACTTCTTTTACCTGACGATAAAATAAGTCAAGCAGCAAAAAGTTTTGAAAAATTAAGCGAGTTAACAGATGAAAAAAATCAACGGTTAATTGTTAAAAAAATGATTGCTGAAGCAAAATCTCTTTCAAAGTGTCCACATTGTCAAGCAAAACAAGAAAAAATAAAATTAGAAAAGCCTTCAACATTCTTGGAAAATGACAAAAGATTAAATCCTATAGAAGTAAGAGCAAGACTCGAAAGGATTCCTGATGAAGATTTAAATTTAATAGGTATAAATTCAGAAGTTGCAAGACCTGAATGGATGATTTTAACCGTTTTACCGATTCCGCCAGTAACAATGCGTCCAAGTATTACTCTTGAATCAGGAGAAAGGTCTGAAGATGACTTAACGCACAAACTTGGGGACATAGTTAGAATTAACCAACGATTATTTGAAAACATAAACGCAGGTGCACCAGAAATAATCATTGAAGATTTATGGGATTTATTACAATATCACGTTACAACTTTCTTTGATAATGAAGTTTCTCAATTACCTCCTGCAAGACATAGAAGTGGACAACCGTTAAAAACACTTACTGCGAGAATTAAATTTAAAGAAGGAAGAATTAGACATAACTTAGCAGGTAAAAGAACAAATTTTTCAGCACGTACAGTTATCGGTCCAGATCCAAAATTAGAAATAAATGAAGTAGGCGTTCCAAGAGTTTTTGCTATGAAACTAACAGTTCCTGAAAGAATAACTCCGTGGAATGAACAATACTTAAAAGCGTTTGTACAAAAAGGACCAACAGAATATCCTGGTGCAACATATATCGTAAGACCAGATGGTAGAAGAAAAAAAATCACTGATGAAACTAAAGAACAATTACTAGAAGAAATTCAACCAGGTTTTATTGTTGAACGTCACTTATTAGATGGAGATGTAGTTTTATTTAACAGACAACCTTCACTTCACAAAATGAGTATGATGTGTCATAGAGTTAGAGTTTTAGATGGTTTAACGTTAAGATTAAATCCTGCAGTATGTACTCCTTATAACGCGGACTTCGATGGAGATGAGATGAACTTACATGTTCCTCAAACAGAAGAAGCAAGGGCGGAAGCAGAAATTTTAATGGAAGTACAAACACAAATTATTTCACCAAGATTCGGTTTATCTGTTATTGGTGGAACTCAAGACGCAATTAGTGGAAATTATTTATTAACTCAAGAAGGCTACAATATAAATTATGAAATTGCAGTTGATTTGTTGATGAGAATCGGTTTAACAGATTTTTCAAGATTGCCTAAGAAAAAACAAATTTCAGGAAAAGAATTATTTAGTGTTTTGTTACCCGAAGATTTAGACTTTAAATCTCCTAATAGATTATACAAAACTGAACCTGAAAATCCTGAAAGTATGGTTATAATTAAAAAAGGCCAACTAAAACATGGATTCATGGATAGCAGTAACTTAGGAGAAGGAAGCGGTTTATTATTAAGACAAATATATAAATTATATGGTCCAGAAAAAGGAGTTTTATTTTTAGGAAGAGTTTATCGTTTAGGAATTGAAGTTCTTTTCATAGATGGATTTACAGCAGGAATTAGTGATATTGATTTAACGAAAGAAGGAGATGATAAAATAAAATCTATTCTTGACAAAATTGATAAAGAAGTATTAACATTAATAAAAAAATTCGATGAAGGAAAACTTGAAGCTCTTCCAGGAAGAACTGAAGAAGAAACATTAGAATTGAAATTATTACAACTATTAAACAAAGCACTTAATGATGCAGGAGTTGTAGCTTTAAATAACACAATTTATTCAAATACAATAGATATGATTAAATCAGGTGCGAGAGGAAGTTCAATCCATGTTGCACAAATGAGTGCGTTAGTTGGACAGCAAGCAGTTCATGGAACTAGAGTAAATAAAGGTTACGCTGGTAGAACTCTATCTTGTTTTAAAGAAGGAGATAAAGGAAGTTTAGCTCACGGATTTATTCGAAGTTCTTTTAAAGACGGTATGAAACCATACGAAACATTTTTTATGGCGATGACTGGAAGAGATTCACTTATGGATACTGCTTTGAGAACTCCAAAATCTGGATACTTGTATAGAAGATTATCTAATGCCATGCAGGATTTAAAAATCGATTATGATTTTACTGTGAGGGATGCGTCAGGAAAAATTGTTCAATTCAATTACGGAGAAGATGGAGTTGCAGTAGCAAAAAGCGAAGGCGGACACATTAATGTAAAAAGAATAATCTCCAACATATTAGAAAATTAGGTGACAAGATGGAAAAAGTATTAGAAAAATATTCAAGCAAATTGCCTCAAAAATTAATCGATGAAATTGTAAACAACGTTCCAAAAAATACAACTGATAAAAAGTTAGAAACTATTTTTGAAGCAGTTTACAAAGAATATTCATCTTCTTTGGCAGAGCCCGGTGAATGTGTTGGGGTTGTTAGTGCAGAAAGTATTGGAGAACCATCTACACAGATGACGTTAGATACATTCCACCTTGCAGGAGTCGCTGAGGTAAACGTAACAACAGGTTTACCAAGATTAATTGAAATTTTAGATGGGCGAAAAAATATAAGTACTCCTTCTGTGGAAATTTATTTAAAAGAACCCTATAATAAAGGAACGGACATTACTAAAATTGCAGCACAAATAAGAGAAACAACTTTAAGAAGTTTTTTAAGCGAGATAAATATAGACATACCTACAAACACATTATCTGTGGTCTTAAACAAAGTTAAATTAGAAGAACTTGATTTAGACTATAAAATTATTGCAAAGAATGTGGAGAAAGCATTAAAAGGGTATAAAGTTAAATGTGAAGAAGATTATGTTCTTTCAATAAAACATAACAAAGAAGGAAACTTAAATGAATTATACAAGCTAAAAGAAAAATTAAAAGAAGTGTATGTTTATGGGATAAAAGGTATAAAACAAGTAGTTCCAGTTAAACGAGACGACGAGTATGTTATCGTTACAGCAGGAAGTAATTTTAAAGAAATAATTAAATTAGAGTTTGTAGATACATTTAGAACATATTCAAACGATATTTTTGAAATGGAAGCTGTATTTGGTATTGAAGCAGCGAGACAAGTAATTTTAGATCAAATGCTTGCAGTTTTAGAAGGACAAGGTATTCCGTTAGATGTTAGACATTTATTATTAGTAGCAGATACTATGACTATGAGTGGACATGTTTTAGGAATTAATCGTTATGGAATTGTAAAAGAAAAACCGAGCGTCTTAGCAAGAATTTCCTTTGAGACTCCTTTAAAACATTTAATTGAAGCAGCGTTAAGTGGCGAAGTTGATGATCTTAAAAGTGTTATAGAAAACGTTATGATAAACCAACCAATCCCTGTAGGAACAGGATTACCACATTTAATTACAAAAATCATTAACGATAAAAAACCTTAAAAATATTAATTTTTTTATTTTTTAAATTTTATAGAATTCTATAGCACCATGTTTTTCAGAATAAATTATACCTATTTTATGGCCATTTGCTCTAGATAAATAATTTCTCAACTTAAAATCTATAGTTTTTTTTATCAAATCTTCTTCAAAAGGAACATATGATTCTAAAAATTGCGCATTTTTAATTTGATCTGTAGAAATGTGATTTGGATGGGAGTTCACCATTTCAACTAATTCATTTGCGTATAAAGGTGCTTTTCTAGATTCGATTGTGTGATTTATGTCCATATTTATCTAAGTCTTAATTTATTTATAAAATGTATGGTTTTTAGTTCATTTCAATATAATGGCCTAAAAGATTCTTTCTTAAAATACCTTTAACTTTTTGATTACTTCCTTCAGAAGGCAAATTTCCTGAAGAAATGAAAATTGAATCCTCACCATCCGAAAGAGTAAAACCTGATAATTCGCCTAATTTTATGGTGTTTTCAACAGTTCCTTTAACTGTAACTGTTTGACCAATATACGTCTCAGATTTAATATCTGAGATTTTGTCTATACCACAACCCGTCAAAAACAAAGTTAAAAATAATAAAGTCCCTAATAAATATTTTTTATTCATTTTACTTAAAACAGCATCGCTTATTTAAAATACTACCTATTTTTAAAATTTAGAATTTCATAGATTTTGAAGAAAATAAAAATTAAAGAAAGATATATTAAAAGAATTAATAATATGAAATTAAACTTTACATTTAAGTTAGAAATTATCAAAACCAACAAGATATATGTTGTTATAATTAAAAAAATATTTTGCTTTGTAAAAATACTTTTGAGCTTATTCATTTTAAAATTTAATCATCTACTGTGAATAGCCTCGAATCTTTAACTTTAAACAAACCAATTCTCGCACCCGCATCAAGCCAACCATGTGCATAATTTAAAGCTCCAAACGCCAAAACCATATCTCCTTTTTTCTCTAAAAAATGACCTGCGTCAGAAAAATAATTTTCAGCCATTTCTAAAAAGTCTTTTGCCTGTTCTATATGATCAATATCCATTTCATGGCTTTTAACCTTTTCTATGGCTTCTCCAGTTATTTTAAAATATTGTTCTAATTTTTCTTTAGTAATTATGTTGTTGAGTTCCATAAGTTCTTATTATTTAAAGGATTTAAAAAGATTGTCTTTTTGACCTCTACATTTATAAATAAAAATGGATTTCTAGGGTATAAGTGATATTTTATGGGACGAATCAAAACAAAATTGATAAAAGCAAAAACAAGTGAAATGTTCGAAATACATAGTGAAGTATTTAGTACGGAATTTGGTCCAAATAAAGACGTAGTAAACAAATTTCAAAAAGGAGCTTCAAAAAAATTAAGAAACATCATTGCAGGTTATGCAACCAGAATGAAAAAACAAGCAATAAAGAATGCAGTATAAGGTGATTTAAATGGAAGAAGGAACAGATAATTCAATTTTTATCGGTACAAAACCTTTCATGAACTATGTGACTGGCGTAGTGGTACAATTCACAACAAAAGGAGCAAAAGAAGTTCTCGTTAAAGCTCGTGGTAAGTTTATTTCCAGAGCAGTAGATGTTGTAGAACTTGCTGTAAAACGTTTTCTTAAAAATAAAATTCAAATTAAAAACATAACTATAGATTCTGAAGAATTCACAAACAAAGAAGGTAAACAAGTTCACGTTTCTACAATTGAGATTGTTTTAGAATCGATTTAGGTTAGTAACTCTTTTAGGGGTTACTAGATCTCTTTTTTAACACATTATAGATTCGAAATTTGGGCCAAATTTGGCTTTTGTCCTCCAAATACCGCCTATGAGCAAAGACGAAAGATTTTAAAAGGAGAACTCAATCCATATGAATTATACTAGTGGGCCTGTAGCCTAGTCTGGACAGGGCATTCGGCTTCGGGAGCTTTAATTTTAGCTGGAGATACCGAAGGGTCAGGGGTTCGAATCCTCTCAGGCTCACCATTTCTTTTTGAAATATATTTTTAACCACTCCAAAGTAACAACAAAACCAAAAGGTTTATAAACAGAAACACATTAAATATAGTATGAAGACGGAAAAAACCTCTAAAAACCAATACTCCCCTCTAACAAACACATTTATTAGAAACTTCTACAACAAAGAAGCCCTCTACAAAGCCGCAGTAATCTTAGATCAAGGACAATTCAAAGATGCAAAGAAAGTGATGTCGTTAGATTCTTTAATGGCTGCAGCCGTTGCATTATATGATTTAAAAGACTTATTTACACAAAAAGAAAAAGAACAATTAGTACAACATTACTCTGTTTATGATATTGTAAATTTAGCATATCATTTAAAACTACAAGAACCAATCCCTGAAGAAGAACGAATTTCTAAAAACATAGATAAAACACCAAATTATTTTTCAGAAATAAAAAAGTGTCGAGATTCAAAGTTTAAACCAAACATCATGAAACATAAATTGGAAAAAAGTAAATCTTTAGATAAAGAACAAAAAATGTATTTTGAAGCTCAAATGTTGGATGAAACTCCTAAAAAATCATTAGAGAGAAGATTAAATAGCTTATCTTATGAAGCAAAAGACCAATTCAAAAAAATGATTTTACACTCGCCTAGGGAGTATTGCACCGTTAAAGAAATGCACACATATGCAAGAATGTACCCTGAAGATCACTTAAAAAGATATATTGTTGAAAAGGATTCACCAACAAATTTAGCAAGAATTATTCTTAGAAATTTACAAGATCCCAAACCAAAGTCTGTTAGAAAAAATAAACCAAGAATTTCAAAAGAAGCACGAGAAGAATGTAAACAACATTATGAAAATAGTTTGTATGATGCATTTAACATTCCTGAAGAAGAAAGAGAATTTGTGGACCCTAAAGATTTAGAAAAAAAAATATTATATGATTAACGAACTCTTCCTTCGTCAACATCATCAGTTTCTAAAAAGGTTTTATTTGCAATCAATTTTTTATTTTCACAAAATACAAATCCACCTTTCACTTCTATTTCCACTTCTAAAAATTCTTTGAATGTAATTTCTTTTTTAGGATGAGATTGTTCCTTCTCTAAAAGCACTTTTGTTCCTACAGTTTCATCAACACTAAGAACTTCAACATCTCCAATTACAGCTGTACTGCTCTCAGCATTCTGTTCCGCTGCAAGCAGCATCCCTTCACTTTCAACACCACGCAATTTAGCTTTCTGTAAATTCTTAACAACAATTATTTTTTTATTTAATAATTCTTCTTCAGTATAATATGGAACTAAACCCGAGACTATTTGGATTTGCTCATTTCCTAAATCAACCTTTTCAACATAAAGTTTTTCAGCTTCAGGATGTTTATGAATTTGGACAATTTTACCTACAACCAAATCTAAATCTTGAAAAGTGGTTTTCTTAGATTCTACCTTTTTTTGACCAGAATATTTATTTTTTAATTCTTCAACTTCCTTATCTTCAAGTTTTTTGAATAAAACTTTAGGTTCATTTAATTTACCTTCTTGTAAAGTTAATAAACCAACATCCTCTAAATTTAATGGTTCAACATTTAATTGAGAAAATATTTCCTTTGAAATCGAAGGCATAAATGGTTCACACATAATTGCTAAGTCTTTTACAATATTAACTAATACAAATAAATCGGCTTTGCAACTATTTTCATTATCCACTCTTTTCTTCCAAGGAGCACTATCTTGAAACAAAGCATTTCCTAAAGCAGAAATTTTCATAAGTTGTTGCAATCCTTCCCTTAATTTAACTTCAGTCATCAATTTCTTATAAACATCAACTTCATAATTGTATGTAGATAAAAATTGTTTTAATTCATCGCTTAATTCTTCTTCAAAATCGCCTGTGATGTTTCCATCAAAAAATCTAGAAATAAATGTTAAAGTTCGATTTATAAAATTCCCGAAATTTGCTAACAATTCATTATTTAATCTTTCTTGTAAACCTTTCCATGTGAATTCGCTATCTGAATTTTCAGGACGCATGTATAGCAAATAATATCTAAATACATCTGCAGGAATATTACTCTCTTTTGCATTGTCTCCAAAAATGCCCGTTCCTCTGCTTTTAGAGAATTGACCTTTTTCATAATTAAGATATTCAGTTGAATTTATGTGATAAACTAAATTAAAATCATCATCTGCAGCCATCAATGTTGCAGGAAAAATAATTGAGTGGAATGGAATGTTATCTTTACCCATAAATTG
>CAZCGV010000010.1:0-5165 GCA_964498515.1 uncultured Methanosarcinales archaeon | reverse complement strand
GTTTTAACCCATTTTTCTAGTTTAGGCTGTAATTTATCTAGTTCCAAGAATAAATGCGTTGTTTCCTTAAAAATCGGTGTTGAACCATCCGCCTTACATCTAGGATTGATTAATTCCTCAGGATTTAACAATTTACCACAATTATCACATTGATCCCCACCAGCATCTTCATATTTACAATGAGGACAAGTTCCTCTGACGAACCTATCTGCTAAGAACGTGTTACATTTCTCACAGAATGGTTGAGTTATTGTATTTTCCTTCACAAATCCATTTTCTAAAACTTTGTTAAATATATCTTGAGTAATTTTATGATGGTTTTCTTCTGAAGTTCTTCCAAATTTATCAAAAGAAATGTTGAACCATTTGTAAATATCTGTATGAATTTTAAAATACTTATCGCAAAGCTGTTTTGGAGTAACTCCTTCCTCCTTTGCTTTAGTTTCTGTAGCCGTTCCATGCTCATCTGCACCACAAATGTATAAAACTTCATGTCCTTGGCTTCTTTTAAATCTGGCAAAAACATCTGCAGAAAGAACACAACCAATAAGATTACCTAAATGAGGTATGTTGTTTACATACGGCAAAGCGCTTGTAATGAGTATTTTTTCTTTATTTTCCATGTTGGAGAGTAATTAGTCGGGTTTTTTAAATATGTTGTTTCAAACCCTTCCACTCATAACTTTAATCCAGTATAAACTTTTAAAACACTTTGTTCTTTATCTTTAACTTCAAGCTCAACATCAAAATCCAAACCATTAACTTTCTTCAAAAAATTAGCAAACTCAATTAAATCAATAGTTTCAGAATGACTTCCTTTTCTTCCACCTTTTTTCTGCTCAGAATAATGTGTTAAAGGCAAACCATCTTTCTTCTTCCAAGTCTTCATAGCGTTCTTCAAAGCAATAACTTCATATTCACTATTATTCAAACATGCATGGTGAAAAAAATCAAACACAACGGGAATATCTAACTCAGAACTAATCTTTAAACAATCTTTCAACGAATAAGATTTATCATCATTTTCAATAATCAATCTTTTACGAACAAAAGAAGGTAATTTTTTATAATTAGAAATAAATCTTCCCATAGCTGCTTTCTGATCGCCGTATATTCCACCAATATGAATTGTAACTTTACAAGTTTCATCTAAATTCATCGCATCTAAAACATTACAATGATATTCTAAATCTTTCACAGCGTTAAAAACAACTTCTTCCCTAGGAGAATTCAAAATAGTATATTGACCTGGATGCATAGTCAACCTCATATTATTTTTCTTAGCAAATTTCCCAAGTTCTTCAAACTCTTTTTTAAAATACATCATCCAATTAAATTTATTAATGGAATGTGCTGCAAAAGGAATTAATTCAGAACCAATCCGAAATAACAAAATATTATTCTCCAAATTAAACTCTAAAATTCTCTTCAAACAAGTTAAATTTTCTTTTATAGTTTCAATTAACTTTTCCTCAGAATAAGATTTCAATCTAAATGTTTTATTAGAAGTACAATTAATTTCTGTATTAATACAAGCATAGCCTATTTTCATGTTTTATAAAAATAAAAAAAATAAAAATTTATTTTTTCTTAGTTGTTTTCTTTTTAGCAACTTTTTTCTTAACAACAGGTTTAACCAAAGTTACCCTCATTTCTTTTTTAGCCTTTTTTTGAAAAAATGCTAAGTATATTAAAGGTAAAATTCCTGCAGTATTGAAAATCACTAAAACAACAAACCAAGCTAATTGATTGTGTTTTGCAGATTTCCATAAACCTATTGCTTTCCACACAGTCTCCCAAATTGCAATTACAATTAATAAGAGAAGTATATTCCAAGGTAATGCGTTGTATAAATCCATTTTATGTTTGTATGAAGAAGTAATATTTAAATTCTATGTTTTTAAAAAAAGAAAATAAGGGAATTATTCCCTAAAAAATTATTTATTCATAGCCCAAATAGACCATAAACCGGAAATTCCGACTAATGCATAAATTGTAGTTGCTAACCAACTTAATCCAAATGTGATGAAAGTTACTAAATTCCATCCTAGAGCTACTAGACCCCAATTTAATGCACCAATGATAACTAAGATCATTGCTATTTTATCTACTACACAATCTTTTCTTTTTTTAGCCATAAGCATCACCTTATACTATATTTTCGAATATATACTTTATAAAGCTTTCTAAAATGGAAATTCAATAAAGAAAAATTGTTGCTAAACCCAAAAAAACTAAAAAGCCAAAAACATCGGTTGCCGTTGTAATAAATATTGTTGCAGAAGTTGCCGGATCCTTTCCAAGACTTTTCATAATTAAAGGGATTGTGCTTCCAAAAATTCCTGCAATCAATAAATTAATTACAATGGAAACTCCTAAAATCACACCGATTAAAACGTTTTGATTCCAAAATATTGCCAAGAGCGCAATTAAAGTTCCAGTGATTAATCCATTTATAACGCCTGCAAGCATTTCATTGAAAATAACTTTTCGACCATTACTCCAATCTAATTCTTTTAAAGCAATTCCACGTACAGCAACAGCCAAAGCTTGAGTTCCAGCATTACCGCCCATACCTGCAACTATAGGCATATAAACTGCCAATAAAGTAAAGGCTGCAATTGTTCCCTCAAATAAACTAATTACTCCTGCTGCCAAAAAAGTCGTAAATAAATTAACAATCAACCACTTATACCGAAATTTTACTTTGGTTAAAGGACCATCAATAACTTCTTCCTCTTCATTTATTCCAGCAAAATCTCCTAAATGTTTAACTGACGTTTTATGCATCACCCTTAAAACATCGTCTGAATAAATGATCCCTAAAACTTCTCCTTCATCGCCCAGTACAACGATTTTATTGTGAGGATTGTGTCTAAATTGAGTTATGACTTCCTCCCTATTAGAGGTATAATGTATTGAGGGAATGTGAGTAATATATTTGGAAAGCTTTTCAGTTTTCTTAACAAGAGCCAACCTATGAATCTTAACTTCGCCCAGTAATAAACCATTTTCGACAACTAAAATTTCAGGAATTTTACCAGTTCTTTTTTCATGTTTTTTTATTAATTCAGATACTTGACTAAATTTATCGTTTTTTTCAACGTCAATATAATCTAAATTCATCATTCCTGCTGCCGTTTTAGGATTAAATTTTAATAAGAATTCAACTTTATCTTTCAAAGATTTACTTAAAAGATCAATTATTTTTTTACTTCGATGTTCACTTAAACTTTGCAATAAATCTGTAATTTTATCAGGATCAAGATGTTTAAGTATTTTTATTATTTCCTCATTTGTTAATGTAGATAAAATATCGGTTCTTTTACTTTTCGGTAAATGCAATAAAATATGTCCTTTTTTATTGTTCTCTAAAGAATCAAATTTTTCAAGACCATTTTTAGAATGTAAAATTTCTTTAATCTGCGTCCCACTAATGTATTGCATATTATTTTTGGAAGTTATTCATATTTAAATACTTCTATTTTAGAATTGACTTTTACCTAATTTTTGAATTTCTTTTTCTAATTCTTCTATGTCTGAAAATAGAGGGATTTTTTTTGTTTTGAATTTTTTCTCAAACTTTTCAATATCCTCTTTAGAAACTAAATCAAGTTTACTCATAAAACAAATAATTGGTTTATCAAATTCTTTCAACGAATTAAGTAATTTAATTTGATCATCAATTTCCGCAGATTCTTCAGTCAAATCGAAGATATAACAAATTATATTTGAAACATATTTTATGGCTAAATGAGCTTGTACTTCAATATCATTCATCTTTCCTCTATTCAAAGTTCCAGGAGTATCAATATATTGAATTTTTAAAAGACCTTTATTACAATAACCAACATTTAAAGTTTTAGTTGTAAATGCATAAGAATCAATCTCAGGTTTTGCAGGAGTTAATTTAGATAAAAGAGTAGATTTACCAACATTTGGAAAACCTGCAATTGCAACAGTAAATAAACCGGATTTAATTGTGGGAAAAGATTTTAATATTTTTCTTGTTTGTTCTAAAAGTTCTAATTTCTTTTTTACTTGTTTTAAAACCGAACTAATTCGACCATAATAACTTCTTCTTAAATTATTCATATCAAAAGAACGTTGAGCTCCACTAAGTCTTTTCAAATGTTCTCTAGAAAATTGTCTAACTTTAGTATTTGCCCAAGCAACTGCACCCAAAGCTGTTTTAATTTCTCCAATATTCACATAAGTTCTCAATAATTCTTCATAAAATTCACCTAAATTTTCAAAAGAAGGAAACGTTTTAGTTATTCTTTCAAAATGTTTAGTTAAAACTCCTTCAATAGTCTCAATTTTAGCAATCTCAATCTTTTTAGACTTATATTTAGGAATATCTTTAATAGAATCTCGTAAAGCCTCTGCAGTTTTATTTGCCTTTGAAAATGCAAAATCTAGAAACTTATCTGAAGTCTCGACCGGAGGAATATCGTGAAAGGACATAATAGTAGAAAAAAGAAGTCATTTATAAAGAAGTTCATTTTGAAACATAATAAAGATTTTTAAAAGAATAATCCAATACTTTTTCCGCTTTAGCCAACAATTCTTCAGGTTTTATAACTTGTATAGGTCCTTTAAATCGTTCAGTGAATATAGGCATTTTTTGTTTATCTGTGAAATTATCTTCTATAATTGTTGTGTGCCATCCTTCTTTTTCATAAAGTTCTCTAAAATCAAGAATTGGATCAAAATCTGCTTGAAGTGCCACAACATGCAAATCAGGAAGAATCAAATCACTAAGTTTTGAATGAAATATATATCTAGTTACTTTAAAATCTTGAGGTTTGTAACATATTCTTTTAACTGGTTGTTCTGCAAAAACCATTACTTCAAGAGGAGTTTTACCTTTTGAACCTACTTTACGTTCAAAATCAGGAACTTTTGATTGAAATGTGCTACTATTTTTATTTTTAAGTAATTTTTCGGAATAAACAGGCTCAAATTCAACATATTCTTCATATTTGTCAAAAGTAAATTCAGTACATCGTTCTGCTGCATTCTTTGCATTATCATATATATAAGTATAACCTGGATGACAAAATATCAACATTTCAGGAAGATTCCATGCACTTTTCATACCTTCACTTTCTTTTGACATAATAAGTTAAATGAGGGGTTATTTATAAACCTTTCTGTTTGTT
>CAZCGV010000009.1:18163-20374 GCA_964498515.1 uncultured Methanosarcinales archaeon | reverse complement strand
TACAATCTGCGAAAGTAACTACTTATAAGTGATTACAAAACGAAACATTTATAAATAGAACGAATTTACTAGCGATTATGTTTTTAGAAGCTTTAACTGGATTTTTCATGGCCTATGATTTAATTAGTCCTAAAATTGAATCTTTTTACAATAAAGCGATTTTTACTGAAGAAAATATATTTTCAAGAATAAATACTAAAGAAATTAAATTAAGTGAACGAGTTCAAAATTATAATAAAAAACATAAAATAAAAATTTCTAATGAGGAGTATGCTTATTTAGTTTTAACTCAATATGGGGAAAGTGATGGCGCGCTTAACTCAATCATAAATAGATTGGCGGCATCAATTCATAATGAGTTTTATAAAAAAGGGTTTAAAGTTAATGAGGGTGTTGATTCTGTTAAAATTGAAGACATTTTAATTGCACCAAAACAATTTTCATTATATGATTCTGGAAATTTTAAAGAACAAGTTCAAAATGTGATTAAAAATGATAATCTACTTGATTTTGTAAAACATGGTGAAAAATATGATAAAACAATTTATGATGATTTAATTAAACAAAATAAATTGTTTTTTTTGCCTGAAAAAGAAAGAACCAAGTATAAAAATGAGATTAAATTAAGAACAAATAAACTTTGGAAAGAAATTAATTATGTTGAACGACATTTGGCAAAAATGATTACTGACCCTAATTATAATCCTTGTGGAGATTATGTTGTAACATACCATAATAAAAAAATTAGCAAAGCAAAAAACACATTAAAACATGGAAAAGAAGCGATGTGGGGATTTGATTTAAAAGAAGTTTGTGATATAGGTGGACATACTATGTTTACATTGGAAGGTAAAAAAATAGGTAATAAACAGTATAATTTTAATATATGGGCAGCTAGAAATAAATTAAAACATAAATATGTTGATAATGTCTATAAAAAACATACTAATGAGCCGTATTATTCTCAAAATACTAATATGAGCACAAAAAACAGAAAATGTTCTAGTAATTAACTTTATAAATAAAAAGCCTTTTCTCCACCATCATGGAACTTAAAATCATAGAAAATACTAAAAATAGGTTAGTTTTTGAAATACCTGGTGCAGATCACACACTTTGTAACGCTTTGAAAAAAGAACTTGTTGAAACAAAAGGTGTTGAAATCGCAACTTACGCAATTGAACATCCTCAAATAGGAATTCCTAAAATGATAATAGAAACTTCTGGTGCTTTAAAACCTAAAAAAGCTTTAGAATCCGCAATTTCTGGTTTAAAAGATAAAAATAAAGAATTTTTAAAAGCTTTTTCAAAAGCTAAATAAATAATTTTAAAGTTTTTCTTTTTTTCTCAATAGATTTTATGTCTTCTTTAAGATCACCTTTAATTTGATTTATTCTTGAACGAGTTAATGAATGATGAACTGCAATTTGTTTAGTAGCACATTCTTCTTGACCATTTAATCCATAAGATTTCTCTAAAATATCTTTTTCTCTATCTGACCAGGAAGCAAAATCCATAACTTGTTTTACTTCATAGTTTAATTCTTCTTCTCGAAACAATCTGCGATATAGATCTTCTTCGTTTTCAATAGTTTCTAAACACAACTTGTTTGCACAAATTGTTTTTTGAGCATAGTTAGAGAATTTATTTAACTTTAATTTCATAGCATTATTCACGCATTTCGCAACATATGGGCCAGGATGTCCTTTAGATGAATCGTATGTTTTTAAGCAAGAAGAAAAAATTAAGAGTCCTTCTTGAAGAAAATCTCCCCAATATTCTCCCGAAGGCACATAGTTTTTAACTAAATTGGAAATATAAGCCATATATTGTTTGGTCAATTTATTTATGGCTTTTTCTCCTTCTTTTCCACCTTTTTGATAAGTTTCTATTAATTGTAGGTTTTCTTCCAAAGTTATTGGTTTCCAATTTGTTCTATAATTTGCATAATGTTTGAAGAAATCTTGCCAATTATGTTTATTAATTTCATCAAAACTTAAATATTTAGACATTTTAGAATGAAAAAAGGAATGCGTTTATAAACATTACTTCATCTAAAATGTTCCTTCATGAAAGTTTGTTACTTGGGAGGGATTACAAAAAAGAAAGATTTAAATACTGGTTTAAATTTTAAACATAAATTCATAATTAAAAAGGTAAAAATGACATTAAAAAATATTATTTTAGGTACACTTATTTTAGGCGGTTTGA
>CAZCGV010000009.1:16823-18063 GCA_964498515.1 uncultured Methanosarcinales archaeon | reverse complement strand
TAGAACCTGTGCAAAAAAGTTGGACTCAATTAGTCTTAGAAAATGTGCCTCCATCCGAGGAAACAAAAAAAGTTTACAACACAGTTGTTAAAACTGAAAAATTTGAAACTTCCGAACCTTATTTTAATAACTACGAGTCAACTGAACAGTTTCATATAACTAATAAGAATGTAGATAAATATAATGCTTTAAATCAACTTGTTGAAAGAGAAGGAAGAGTTATTCCTGATAAAAACTTACCTATGTGTAAATATAAATTTAAAATTACCATTAATAGAAATGCAAAAGGTGAAGTCACTTCACAAATTGAATTTAGAGATGGATCCGCTTATGAAAAAGAAGATGACAGATATGAAAGAATAACTGTAATACAATATGTTAATGGAGAAACATCCCAATTAAGTCAGTATCATGATGAGGATGGAGATGGTTATTATGAATCCAGTTATGATGGACTTCCTTCAAAATTCCAATATCGAGTTGATAAAAACAAAGATGGAATTCCAGATTTAACTAATGAATAGATTTATTTATTATTTTCTTTTTCTTTTTTTATGAATTTTTTAAGATTAAAACAATTCTTTGACACAATTGATGAAGAATACAAAACTACTGATAAATATGTTTTTAAAACTTCAAAAGGAATTTTTGGCGTTTCTGATTTAGAGATCTTGAACAAATTCTTTGAAACGATAAAATTAAAAGGAAACTTTCTTGATTTAGGTTCAGGAGATGGGCGAGTTGTTTTTCTAGCCTCATTGTTTTGTAACGCAACAGGTATTGAATTTGAAAAAGAATTAGTTGATTTAAGTGAAAAATATAAAAAAGAATTAAATTTTAATTGTGAGTTTATCTGTGATGACTTTGAAAATTTGGATTTTTCTAAATATGATGTGTTGTTTTCCTTTTCAGATAATTTCTTTTCAGAAAAATTTGTTGAAAAATTAAAAAAAGAATTCAAAGGAACGTTGTATGTATATCAAGGAGTGTTCTTACCAGAATTAAAAAAAGGAAAAACAATATGGATTGAACAAATACCTATAATTTCTTATGAATTAAATTAATTTCTTGTTCTAATTGGTCTTTCTCTAGGTTCTCGAGGCGTTGTTGTAGTTGTTGGTTTAGGTATATTATTTAAAACAGTTACTGAAGATATTTCGCCGTTTTGATCTAAACAAACTTCGGCATTTTCGTAAGGAGCTCGTCTTGTATTTTCATAAGACAAAGAAATATTTTTACA
>CAZCGV010000009.1:14739-16723 GCA_964498515.1 uncultured Methanosarcinales archaeon | reverse complement strand
TTTGTTGAAAAATGAGCCGTTCTTGCTCCTCGATAGGTTGTTTCTCCTATTTGGACTATTTCATTTTCTCTTTGTTCTAATAGATTTCTAAATTTAAATAACATATTTGCTGTTTTTTCAAAATTCATTTCAGTCATGTTTTTTTTATTTTTAGCTCATTTAAATAAATATCTATACGATTAAACTTTCATAAATCTTTTAAAGGGATATTTTGTGCTTCTGCTAATGGTTAAAAAATATTTATTTACGTCTGAATCTGTTACAGAAGGGCACCCTGACAAAGTATGTGATCAAATTAGTGATGCAATAGTAGATGCAATTATTAAAGAAGATCCTGACGCAAGAGTTGCTGTTGAAAGTTTGGCTAAAACTGGTTTTGTGGTTGTTGCTGGCGAAGTAACAACTAAAACTTATGTTGATATTCAAAAAGTTGTTCGAGAGACTCTTGTTGAAATTGGCTATGATAATGGAGATGTAGGTTTTGATGGAGGCACATGTGGTGTTTTAAATGCAATCTCTGAACAATCCCCAGATATTTCTCAAGGAGTTAGTGAAGGAAAAGGTTTGTTTAAAGAACAAGGTGCTGGAGATCAAGGTTTAATGTTCGGTTACGCTACAAATGAAACTCCTGAATTTATGCCTTTACCTATTGTTTTAGCTCATAAATTAACTCATGGTTTGGCTAAGTTAAGAAAAGATAAAACTTTAACTTATTTACGTCCTGATGGAAAATCTCAAGTAACTGTTGAATACGAGGATGGTAAACCTGTGAGAGTAGATACGGTTGTTGTATCGACACATCATGGACCTGAAGTTGAACATGAAACGATTGTAAAAGATTTGATGGAAAAATTAATTAAGCCCATTTGTGGAAAATATATTGATGAATCTACAAAATATTTTATTAATCCTACTGGTAAATTTATTGTGGGGGGACCTGTTGCAGATTGCGGTTTAACAGGTAGAAAAATTATTGTAGACACTTATGGAGGACATGGAAGTCATGGGGGAGGTTGTTTCTCTGGAAAAGATCCGTCTAAAGTTGATAGAAGTGCATCTTATATGGCAAGATATGTTGCAAAAAACATTGTCGGAGCAGAGCTTGCAGATAAATGTGAGATTCAATTAGCATATGCAATTGGTGTTGCAAAACCCGTGTCTGTTTTAGTTAATTGTTTTGGAACAGAAAAAGTTTCTACTGAAGAAATTGAACGAATTGTTTCGGAAGTGTTTGATTTAACTCCTGCGGGAATTATAAGAACATTGGATTTGAAGAAGCCGATTTACAAAAAAACTGCTTCTTACGGTCATTTTGGTAGAGAAGGATTTTCTTGGGAAAAATTAAATAAAATAGAAGAAATAAAAAATAAAATTTAATTCTTTTTCTTTTTATCTTTTTTTAGCGCTTTATTTATGAAAATCACTATTAAGACAAATAGAACTATTCCGAAAATTGCTCCAGTTAAAGAATTCATTCTCCCATATCTCATTACGATAGATACCGTGTTTATTCCTGCACCGAAGAAAAGAGAGTAGTAAATTACTTCATCTAGTTTTGTGCTTAATAGGAATAATATCAATATAACTACGACATTTAATATGGCTATGATTGTGAATTTATAGGTTTCTTGTTCTTCTATAATCACTCTATTGGCGTCTTCACATTCTTTTATTTCTAATTGTTGTTTTAGACTTTCATCTTGATCTAATTTTGTTTCATATGGTTTGTACATCAAATAACAATCTTCTGTTTTTTCAGTAACGATGTAATTATCTACGATTGTGTTTGTAATTAAAAAAGTTAAAGGTGTAAATACAAGCACAATTAGAAGGACGAATCCTATTTTTTTAAAAGTATCAAAGGCTGACATGGTTAAATTTAAGGGAAGAGTAGTTTATATTTGTTTTGGAAATCTTGTCATTAGCATTCCTTAGGTTTCTTCGAAACTTCGTCATTAGCATTCCTTATGTTTCTTCGAAACTT
>CAZCGV010000009.1:2838-14639 GCA_964498515.1 uncultured Methanosarcinales archaeon | reverse complement strand
GTTTCTTCGAAACTTTTATAAATAAAATGTAGGTTCTTTGAATTACAGCCCCGTAGTGTAGTGGTCAATCATCTCGGATTTTGGGTCCGGGGACTTCGGTTCGAATCCGGGCGGGGCTACCATTTTTCTAAAATGTTGCCCTGCCTATACGAACCGAAGTCTAAATCAAGAGTTCATTATGGATATTTTTCTCCGAGATAATAACCTTTTCTTCCATAATGTGTTTGGACCACAAAATCCTCATCTTCTAAATTTGTTTCAACTAAGTTGAAACTTAATTGACCACTTAGGTAAACTTTTATACATTTCATAAGTTTATTAAATTTCTTTAATTCTTTCTGTAAGAAATCTGTTTTAACTGATAATATTGAGGGTTTGTTTGATGTAATTGTTTTTATTTCATAAAGTTCTATATCTATGATTGTTTTATTTTCTGTTCTTAAATTATCCATAAATCTAAAATATTCTTGTGTTGGATTGTATTCAGGAAGTTCTTTGATTTTGAAATAAATTATATCTATTGCGCTCCAGTTTTCTTTTATTGGATGTATATATTTGATTAGATCATAATTGAGTTTATTTATTTGAACTAATCTTTCAAAGGAATCATATTCACTTGCTCTAAATACAAAATGTGAATGATGTTTTTTTTGGAGTTGTTTAACAACAAAAGGTTCCATCAAATCTGAAATATATCTTATTGATTGGCAAGCATTCATATTTGATATGTTTTCAGAAGTTAAATATATATTTGTCGAGGTAATTTCCGGAAAGTTTACGGATTCCTACTCCTTTGCGTACTTTTCGAGTCTATTTCTGAGAGCTCGCGATTTCTAAAATCAGAAAAATACGTGCCTGCGCAAATAAACAAAAAATAATTAAATTTACTGCGCAATTTACACAAATAAAAACTAACTTTTTACAATATTGTCTAAAAACCTTAAATTCAGCCAAGAAGAGACTTATTAAAAATGCGCGTTTTACATATTAATAATTAAGTTTACTGCGCAAAATAACAATATTTAAATATAACATATGCCCAACAAAAGTATGTCTTACTCAAAATCTCAAACAGATAAAGCAGGAGATATTTTAAGAAAAAATAATCTTTCAAAAGAAGATGCTGATAAAAATATGGAAATATTGAGCGCATGGAGAGAAAAACACATTTATCCATTGACAGTATTTAACAGACGACTTAAACTATTTTCTGAAAAACTAGATAAATCCGCTTTAATTGTAAATAGACTTAAAAGAGTTCCTTCTATAGTGAATAAATTAAATAGAATGACTTTAAAATTAACTCAAATACAAGATATTGCAGGATGTAGATCTATTGTGGCAAATGTTGAGTTAGTGTATTCTCTTTACAAAAACCAATATAAAAATGGAGATCTGAGACATAAATTAGTCAAAGTTAATGATTATATTATGAATCCTAAAAAAGATGGATATCGAAGTTTACATTTAGTTTACAAATATATTAGTGATAAAAATGATAAATATGATGGTTTACAAATTGAAGTACAAATAAGGTCTAAATTACAACATATTTGGGCAACGGCTGTTGAGACTGCAGGGTTTTTTAAAAAACAACAATTGAAATCAAACAAAGGAGAAGATAAGTGGCTTCACTTTTTTAAATTAGTAAGTTCTGCATTCGCAATGGAAGAAGAAATGCCTCTTATTGAAGGAGTTTCAAAAAATAAATCTGAATTATATAACGAAATTATACAATTAGAAAAAGAACTACAAGTAAAAGTTAGAATGAAACAATGGGCAGATACAATCGATTATTTACGTCATGTAAAAGATGAAAGGGATGTTCATTTTTTTCTTTTAGAATTAGATTTAATACAAGACAAATTATTGGTAAGAGTATTTAATAAAAGACAAGAAAAGAAAGCTATTGCAAAACTTCTTGAAATTGAAAAAAAAATTTATGATAATCCAAATTATGATACTGTGTTAATTGGAGCAAACACTTTAAAAAATTTAGAACAAGCTTATCCAAACTATTTCTCAGATACTAAAGAGTTTATTAAAAAATTAGATAAGATTTTAGACTATAAATAGGTGTCTACATTTTGATATTTTTGTAGACACCCTTGAGAGTCCACTGGGTTGAGTGATGTTCAAAAATAATCCTTTTTGACACATAAAATATAACATTTTTATTGCATTCAAGAGCTCCGAAATTCTAAATGCTCTTCAATTTTATACTTTTTTCACCATTTTAAGCATAAAATAGGAATAAATTTATAAAAGAAGCAAAGTAAAATATGTTTAATAGAGTAAAAATTAATAAAAAGGTGAAATTATGGTAATGGGACATTGTATGAAATGTAAAGAAAAAAGAGAAATGAAAAACGCAGTAATGAATAAAACTGCTAAAGGTATACATATGGCAAAAGGAACTTGCGTTAAATGTGGAACAACAGTTTGTGCTATATTGGGTAAAGAAGCTGCTGAAAAAGCTATGAAAGCTGGCGAAGCAAAAAAGAATTTTTAATTCTTTTATTTTTTTAATAAAAAACTTTATATATTGATTAAATTGCCTTTCTAGAATGAAACATATTAAACCCGAAAATAAATTAAAATCTACTTTAAAAGAATTTTTCTCATCAAAATTTAATGTTTATTTAACATTGATATTAATAATATTAGGTGGTTTGTCTTTTTATTATACGTCAGATTTTTCAACAGGTGAAATAATTGATTCCGAATTTAGCATACATTTATTTTATTTACCTACTTGTCCTCATTGTTCTGAGCAAAAACCGATTTATTATGATTTAAAAGAAGAAAGAACAGATATTCAATTTTATGAACATGATGCATCTTCAAAAGAAGGGTCTGAATTATTTTATCTATTGGCAGGGGATGCTGGATTAGATACTTCTAAACTTGGAGTGCCAACTATTTTTGTCAATCATCATGCTCTTGTAGGAGTTCAATCTAAGGAAAATATTTTGAATGCAATTAATACGTGTCTTAATGAATGTAGGGGGGAAGAATATCAAAAAGAAGAATTTCAACAAGTAGAAACAAGTTATGCTGATTATGAGCTTCCTTTTTTAGGTAGAACTGATCTTACAAAATGGTCTTTGCCTAGTTTAGCAATAATTCTGGGATTGATTGATGGTTTCAATCCTTGTGCTATGTGGGTTTTAGTTTATTTGATTGGTTTGTTGATTGGAATAAATGATAAACGAAAAATTTGGATTATCGTAGGAAGTTTCCTTTTTGCATCAGGAACATTATATTTCTTATTTATGACTGCTTGGATAAATGTATTTTTATTATTGGGATACATTCAAATATTGACCATTCTTATTGGTTTAGTTGCATTAGGTGGCGGAATTTTGAGTGTAAAAGAATATATTGAAACGAAGGGCGCATTAGTTTGTAAAGTCGAAAGTCCTGACAGCCATAAAAAAATGATGTCTAAAGTTAAAAATATTGTTAATGAACCTATAACGTGGGGTTTAATTATATCTATAATTGGTTTGGCATTTGTTATTAATTCAGTAGAATTTGCTTGTTCAGCAGCAATTCCTGCAGTATTCACACAAATTTTAGCATTAAGTAGTATTGGCATTTTTAAAACATATTTGTATATTGGATTATACACTTTATTTTTCATGTTAGATGATTTAATAATATTTGGTATGGCTGCATTTGCGATTGGTAGTTCTTTGGGAGAAAAGTATTCTAAGTTTTGTAGATTATTTGGTGGAATACTTATGTTTGGACTTGGTTTGATTATGTTGTTTGCACCGCATTTGCTAAGGTAAGTTTACCAACATATTTATAACTAAAATTAGATTCTTGACTTTTATGGAATTAATAGAAGAAAAAGTAAATAAAGTTAGACGAAGATATTCTAATCCTAACAATTTCGAACAATTAATTAAAGAAAAATTGCTTTTAGTCAATTTTGATAAACTGAAATACCATGTTCAATCTATTGAAACTGGTGAATTGTATGCTTGTTTGAAATTGAGTGAAAGCCCCGTAGTATATTATGGTAAAAATGAAGATGGAAAAATAAATGAGATTCTACAAATATTAGAAAAAAAATATGATATCAAAATTAGATTGAAACAAAATATTATTTTTGGGCTATATGAAATGTATGACACAATTAATTGTTTTGAAACTCCTTTAGAGTTTAGTTTTAGAAAATAAAAAAATTAAATTAAATCTATTTTTTTAAGAAGTTTCATTCCACCAACATATGGTTGTAAAACTTTAGGAATTGTGATCGTTCCATCTTCTTTTTGATTGTTGTTTAATATTGAAATTAAGATTCTATTTGCTACTCCACCTGTTGCATATATTGAATGAGCATATTCTAATTTCCCGTCTCCTTCATACCGTATATTTCCTCTTCGGCATTGAAAGTCTCCTGTATCGCCTATGCTTCCAACTTCAGCCCATCTTTTTTCTGCCCCTAACCAAACTTCCATATCTCTTTCAATTTTAGCCTTTCCAGCCATATCATTTGCTCTAAGAGTAATTATTCTAAATGGCAATTCTAAGGATTTGTAAAGTTCTTTCATGTTTTCAAAAATTCCTTCATATTCTTCTTGAACTTTTTCTTTTGTAGTAAGATGTATTAGTTCTACTTTGTCAAATTGATGCGTTCTATACAAGCCTTTATCGTCTTTATTTGTTCCTGCTTCTCGTCTAAAACAAGGAGTATATGCAGTAATTTTTAAGGGGAGATTTTTTTTGTTAAAGGTTTCATTTGAATATATAGACATTATTGAAATCTCAGCAGTGCCTACAAAAACTTTTCCGTCTTCTGTTCTATAAACTTCTTTTTCTCCACCTGGATAATGTCCCGTTATGTAAAGATTTTCTTCATTTACAAAATAAGGTGGATGAACTTCAAAATATCCTTTTGCTCTCCAAAAATCTAAAAGATAATTTGTTATTGCTCGAACTAATCTTGCTCCATCGCCATTAAGAATCCAGCCTCTATCTCCTGAAGCTTTGATTCCTCGTTTGAAATCTGCCAAACCTAAATCTGTTAAAATGTCCCAATTGTTTTTCGCTTTAAAAGAAAATTCTTTTATTTGAGCATCAACATATTCTTCTTTATTTTCATTTCCTCTTGGAACTCTATCGTCTAAAATATTTGGAACTTGATATTTTAGCATATCAAAGTCTTTTTGTAGTTGTTCTAATTGAGGTTCTTTTTCTTTTAGCTCTAAAACCACTTCTTTCATTTGAGAAATGATATTGTCTGCGTTTTTTCCTTCTTTTTTTAATTTATTTACTTCGTTTGAAGAGGAATTTCTTTTGTGTCTTAATTCTTCAACTTCTTTTTTTAAGGAATTTAGAGAATGATATGTTTGTATAAGTAAGTCTACATCGACTTCTTTTTCACGATCTTTGATCATTTGTTTTACTTTTTTTTTGTTTTCGATTATGTAATCCATGCTTAACATATTTATTACCTGTTTAATATTTAACAAGAGTTATCTTTTTCTTTATTTAAATTTTGCTTAAATATAAAACAATTAGATTTATAAGCAGAATCTTTTTCATGTTGTCACTGATTCAAAATGGAAGAATATACTGATGTGATTGAAGAAACGCCAAGCGTGTGTAGAAAACAGCCGATGACTTACAAACAGAATAATTTTGCAATTTATCCTTTAAAAGATCCTGTTTTAGGTGAGTCCGTAGCAGGAATGGATTTGAATGATCAATTGATTGCTAAATACAAATGTTATGCAACTCATGAAGAATGTTACAAATGTAATCCTATTTATACTGCACAAGGAACTCAAATAGGCAGTCATTGTGTAAAGCGAGTTTGCGATATGGATGATGTTAAAGATTGTCCTTCTATAAAAGAAGAAAAGGAAAACATAATTATTCCTCAAAAATATCCAAACATAGCTGATTTAGTATTGTCTAAAATAAATTAACCTATTCATTTGTTTGGGGGAGAAATTCATCTCTCACCAATTTTTTCTCTAAAGGTATATATTGATTGGGTAATACTCGACCATATTTTTGTTGTAATGTCCTTTTTAGTTTTTTGTACTCTTTAGCAGAAGAATATTTGCAATAAGTTTTAATTACTTCATCTAAACCAGAATGTATTTTTATAGTAATGTGATTATTCCTTAAATCTCCCTCATTTGGAAATATTATATCAGGAATAATTTTTGTTTTACCATATAATTTTAAAGATTTATAAACATCAATTACCACTTCTTCAGGCGCATTTGTGTTTAAAAATAGCGTATATTTATTGCCATCTTCTGCATAATCGATTATCCCGCTTAAAAAAGAATCTTCTATATCATTTTTTATCATATGTATGTCTTTATATAACTCGTTAACATCATTATATAAATTCAATTGTACATCATATAAATTTCCTTTTTCTTGTGAAAAAATGCTTGCTCCACATACTAAAGTACTCAAAACAAATTCTTTTAAAACCATATTTAATGTAATTCAGAGTTCATTTATAAGTTTAACTTTTATACGAGTAAATTTATATCTCAGTATACTAATAACCGCAATATTTATAAAGGGCACAATATTACACCTGCAAATCGAGGTGAAAAAATGTACTTAACAGCATATGATGGAACAAATCAAGTGATGAATAAAACCAGTACTGCTTATTTTCCCAATACTATTAATCAACTTGCAGAGTTTGAAAAAAAATATTCTTCCAAAGAGTATGATAAATCTAAAAAATCAAAGATTGCTTCTTCCAAACCAAAAACAGGCATTGAAATGTTTATTTGAGTTTATTTTCCAAGCCACTTTAAGAAATTTTTTCTGTATTTGTAGGGAGCATCATATTTATCAGATAATTCTAAGTATTCTTCTTTTAATTTTTCTAAATTTGTTTTAGGTTTTCCTTTTAAGTCTTCAAATAAAGCAGGATTTTTTACAACTTCTCGTCCCACCATTACTCCTTTAACTCCAACTTTTTTTAATTGGTTGACCATTTCTTTTGTGTTTATGCTTCCATTAGCGATTATATTTTTTCCTGTTTCAATACATTCTGGAAAAACTGAATAATCGGGAATGTCGTCATAAGATTGACTCCCATATCTTGCATGAACTATAAAAAATTCGGCATCTATTTCATTAATTAAATTAAGATAAACTTTGTTCTTTTTTTCATTCAAGTTTAACCCAAGTCTTAGTTTTACACTTACTGGATAATTTTCTTTTTTGAATAAATTAATTATTTTTTTTAATTTATTTATTCTTTTTATCATTGCACAGCCTTGACCCAAAGCAGTTACTTTAGGACTAGGACAACCAATGTTTAAATTAAATCCTTTGAATGATTCGTGTGGTTTGAACATTGTAAGGAATTTAGAAAAATGTTCTTCTTTTGCACCTAATAATTGTATTATTGTGGAGGTTTTGTCATTAAAACTGAGTCTTGTCCATGTTGAAGCATTATTTCTTGCTAAACCTTCAACTCGAGTGAGTTCTGTAAATGTTAAATCTGCTCCGTGGTTATAACAAAGAGTTCTAAATGCATTATCAGTTATATCTTCCATGGGTGCAAGCATATATGAGAATTTCATGTGTTAAGGTAAATTAATCAATATAAAAATATATCTTTATATCCCGGCTTTAATTTTTTAAGAAGAAATCTTTTGAAAAAATTTGTTTAAAAATGAAAACATTTAATAATGTGTTCAAAAAAGAAAATACATGTTGGATTTTTTAATGAATTCGTGGTGGGCAATTCCTCTTTTAATTTTTATTTCTAGAATCGCAGACGTTAGTATAGGTACGATTAGATTAATTTTCATTTCTAAAGGTATGCGAAATTATGCCCCTATATTGGGGTTTTTTGAAGTTCTTATTTGGCTTTTAGCAGTTAAAAAAGTAGTTACTGATGTTGCAGACCCTCTAACGTATATTGCATATTGCGGAGGTTTCGCTATGGGGACTTATGTGGGTATGTGGATAGAAGATAAAATCACTGAAGGCAAAGTTCTTGCAAGAGTGATGACTAAACAATTTGATGTCCTAACTACTGAATTAATTGAAAATAATTATCATTTTACATCTGTAGATGCTCAAGGAAAACATGGTGAAGTTAAAATTTTCTTTTTAGTTGTGAATAAACATAAAATTAATGAATTAATGAATTTAATTAAAAAAATAACTCCCGCTGCATTTTATACTCTTGAAGATGTTCGTTATGCTAAAGAAAATCCTGATTCATTAATGCAAAGGAAGAAAGTATCTAATTTCCTTGGTTTATTTAGAAAAGGCAAGTGAATTTCGAAAGATTTATAAATAATTTATTACTTGTAAGTAAAAACATGGTATTTGAATTTGAACAAGAAAGTTCTCAAATTAAAACAAACAACGAATTAGTTAAAAAGGTTTTAACTTCAATTCCTGTGATGGAAATCAAAGCAGTTAAAGAATTCGCTAATGGAGGGAGTGTTGAAGAATTTGAAAAAATAGCCCATTATTGCTCTAAATTATATTTAAATGAATGTAGAGATGGAGATTGTTCTTATGCAAAATATATTATTAATACAATGGATACTTACAACGTCCTGTCTTGTGATGAAGAAGCAGATTTAGATGATGTTATTCTAAGTGTTTTAAAAACGAAAGATTTCTCTATTGAAGGAGATCAAAATTCACCTTATAAACTTAAACCGAGTCTTTTTAAACATATTCTAAGAGAAATATATGTTCCCAGACCGATGCAACATTCAACTTTAAAAAAACTTGATGAATTGTTTATAGACTCGATTATGAATTATGTTTTAGAAACTAAAGAGGAAGAAGAATTAGACTTTTATGATGAAATGAGTTATGATGATGTAGTTCAAAATGTTGTTTTACACATAGATAAAAAGGATGTAACTCAAATAAGAGAAACTTATAAACTTTTTTTAAAAGATCAAAAAGAGTTCAAAATAGTGTAATTTGTAATGTTTTAGTTGTTTTAGAGGGTTTAAACCCTGAATCAAACCAAACCTTTATAAAATAAAATTAATTCCCTGAAATTCTGTGTATTATTAATAAAGGAAGATTAAAATGGCAAAAACTATAAGAGCATGTGCATGGAGAAGATTAGAACGTCCATATACAAGAAAATCTAAATATAGATCAAAATCATTTGTACGTAGTGTTCCAACTAACAAAATTGTTAAATTTGAAATGGGAAATACTTCAAAAGAATTTCCTTATGTTGTAAGTTTACACTCAGATAGAGATATACAAATTCGACATAATGCTTTGGAAGCAGGTCGTAAAAGTGCAAATAAGAAATTAGAAGACTCTCTTTCAAGAAATGGATACAAATTAAAAATTTGTGTTTATCCTCACCATATTTTAAGAAATAACCCCTTAGCTTCGGGAGCTGGTGCAGACCGTATGAGTACTGGTATGAAAATGAGTTTCGGTAAAGCTGTAGGAATTGCTGCTCAAATAAGGGAAGGACAAAAAATCATTGAAGCTTATGTTCAAGAAAAAGATATTGAATTAGCAAAAAGAGCAATGAATTTAGCAAGACATAAATTTCCTAAAGGCGGATTTGTTCAAGTTGAAAAACGAGAAGGAATTTTAGCTTAATTTTTCTTATTTTATTTATGATATTCTCTATTATTTAAAATCATAAAAGATCTATAAATTTGTTCTATTAACATCACTCTAGCCATTTCATGAGGAAATGTTGCTTTAGAAAGTGAAAGGGCATCTTTAAATTTAGATTTGAAGTTATCTGTAAATCCTGTTGGTCCTGCAATTAAAAAAACCACATCATCCATGTTTTGTTCATAGGATTGTATTTTTTTAGAAAACTGTGTAGATTCATATTGTATTCCTTTTTCATCGAGAAGAATGTATTTTTTACCGGGATGGTTTTGTAGGTAATCTTCAACCATTTTTGATTCGGTCTCTTTGTTTGAATCTTTAAATTCAATCAAATCTATTTTGTGAAATAACTTTACACGTCTAAAATAATCTTCAAATAAAGTTTTAAAATTAATATTTTTCAACTTACCAATACATAAAAAAGTTATCATAAGTCATCGCTAGAAACGTTTGTATGTTTTTGTATGAATCTTCTTCTTTCTGCTTCATCATCTTCAAGTCTTTTTGTGAATAACTCAAATAATGCAGGCTCTAACCTTAGAATGTCTTTCATAGTTACAAAACCCATTAATTTTTTGCCTTGCATCACAGGAACTTGAGAAATTGAGTTTGAATTTAATACTTCAATAACTTCTTCAACAGATTTATGGGGAGAAACAAATATTACATCCGTAGTCATAATTTGTTTAGCTTTTGTTGTTTCTAAATGTTCGTTATTTGCAACCACTCTTTGTACTATATCGTCCACAGTAATTAATCCCTTTACTTCATTCTCTTGACATACAACAATACTACTTATGTTATATTTTTTCATCAATTTAGAAACAGTTACAATATTGTCCTCCAATCTGCATTTAATTGGATTAGTTGACATCATCTCAGCTACAGCTAGTGTTCTTCTCATTTTAATTTCCCCCTATCTAAAGTTGAGGGTTTAGTCTTTAAAAGATTTGTGGAAAATAACTGAATGCCGGAAGCTAAGGTCGGGTAGCAGGATCTGTTTGCAGAGTTCTGAAGTCCGTTGGCGGGGCAGTATTCTGCATCCTGTGTTCTGCTTAACGGTTTATCAGTATTTCTATGTCGTTACCGAACATTTTCTTTAAATCATCAAAGATTGCATGTTTTATGAATGCTTTTTTAGGAATTTTTGAATTTATTAAAGCGTCCTCATATTCTTCCATGCTGGACTCTTCTATGTTTGTCAATTTTCCTTCTTTAGTTAATTTCGCTTTAGTAATTTTTTTATCTTCAGCATCTAAATCATAAATTATGTAAGCAACATTCTCTAAAAGCATTATTTCTGCAAATTTGTCACCGTATTTCAATCTGAATTTGGTTTTTTCTAATTCTGCTCCACGTTTTCTTTGTATTAATTCAATTAATCCAGATGTTAATTCTTTAGCATCTTTCTTTATTTCTACAAATTCTGTTTTGCTTAATTTATTTAAATCAAATTCTTTTTTAGCTTTTAATACATTTGAAAGTAATCTTGAAAAGCTTTCTGGAGCTAAACCTTTTTTAATTATATGTTCTTTGAATTGTTTTTCAACATCTTTTTCATCAACTGAATTTATGTTTTCTAATTTCAATGTGTCTCGAGTTATTGTGATTATGTTTTCATATATTTGAGTCATATCTAATTTCAGTTTTCTTTCTTCTATGTCTTTGAAAAGAGTTTCTAATCGTTCAAGGTATTCTTTTCCTTCTTTCATTAATTCATCTATTTCGGTTCCTGTAACTTTTGTTTTTCGCCCATATTCTATGTTTTTATGAGTTGTGATTACTTTTTCTAAAGTTTTTACGAACTTTTCTTCGATTAATTTTTCTTTTTGAACGAAAACTTCTCTCATTACTCCGTAAGTTTCTCTTGGAGTTGTTGGTGCAATACCAAACATCATTAAAGCTGCTTGTGATGGATTTAAGACTGCATAAAATAAATCTTCCATAACTATGTCTTTTAGTTTATGTTCGATTCTATCTATAAATTGAGTTCCTGAATGAAGGAACATTTCAATAGCTTCTGGTGACGGTTTTATTCTTCCCATTTGAAGCAGTTGTTTCCACGGCATAAACATTCCTCTATCATAAAATGGAATTCCGTCTCGTAAGAATGTAAACATAACTGGATGTGCATCTTTAATTGAATCCCAGTAATCGGTTAAAAGCCAAACTTGAAT
>CAZCGV010000009.1:0-2738 GCA_964498515.1 uncultured Methanosarcinales archaeon | reverse complement strand
ATTTCATCTAATTTTTTTTGTAGTTTTTCAGCTAATTCTTCTTTGCTTGTTTTTTTACTATCTGCATCATCAATTAAAACTAAAACATTTACGTCGTCTTTTTTCTCTTCATTTGGTGGGAGAAGAGCCACTCCTAGAATGTTGTCTCCAAAGATTTCTAAAACTTTATCTTTGAATTTTTCTATGTTTGCTTTTATGGATTCTAATTTTTTTCTGGATTCTTCAGGAATTTCTTCCATTCCTTTTTCTGTAGGTAATTTAGTTTCTACTTGGACTTTTTTTGTTGTTTTTTTTACAATCTTTTTCATTTTATTCATCTCTATTCAAATTTAGGTATTGCGAAGAATAGTTTATCTTCTTGGTATTGTTCTATTTCTTGCAGTTCTTGCATGTCATCCCATGATCGAGGTAATGGCATTTCTAAAACGTAAAGGATAATTTTCTTATCGCTATAAATTGTGGCGGGATTTAAAACTAAATCTAATTTAATTCCTCCACTCAACCATGTTGTGAAATTTTGTTCTGGCAGTGTGACTGGATCTTCATTACATATTAATTCAGTAATTAAATCTCCTTCACATGGATCGATTGTATCGGAAGGTATGTATATTCCATTATAATTAAATAAAGATATATCTAAATCGTATGTTCCTGGTGAAAGTTCTAATGTGTATTTTTCTTTTCCTGTAAATGATTCTGTAACAGGGTCTAGTTTATTTATTTCTTCCATTAATTGATTTCTTGTTTCTCCATCTATAGTTCCTTCTTGGAATGCTTTTTCTATTGCTTGTATTGTGTTTGGAGAGGTTCCTGTTGTTTGAGTTGCTGTTGTTTGTGGTTGTTGATATTTCAAGAAGCCCATTGTAGGAATTGTTTCATCGTATGGATTTGATTTTTGATTTTCTATGTTGATCATTGCAACTTCGTTGTCTTCTAATGTGCTGTATAGTTGATCGTATAAAACCATTGCATCTCCTCCTGCAATTTGAATTGCTGAAATATCTTCAGGAGTTCTTTTTAAAATAAGTATTTCTTTTTCTTGTAATGGCCAAAGTTCAGCTGTAAATTCTGCGTTCTTTCCGTCTAGTTTGTTATCGTATGCTAAAGTTGTTCCTGCATAACCTTTTTTAGTAAATTTAAGGTATCCGCCTATTTCACAATAAGGTAATGTTGTTGTGAAAGTTGCTTGTCCTTTTGAATTTAATTTAGTTACACCGAAATCATATTCTCTACCACAAACATAACTTACTAAAACATCTTGTAATGGTGTTGATAAATATTTATCATAAGAAGTTATTGTTATATTTTGAGGAAGTCTTACTTCGAGGTTTGCTATTCCTGTTTGATAGGGTGCATCTATATTTAAGTTTGTGAAATTGTTGTAAGCGGGAACGTTATTTCGGACATTTACTTCTACTGCGAAATTTAAATCGAAACCTTCTCCATTTAATGCTTCGTCATCATTTATTGTGATTACTAAAGGATATCTTATATCGTACTTGAATCTGTAATCTTTCATGAACAAGCCTGCAAATTTCATAATTATATTTGATTCTACTTCTAAATTGGATGGTTTGATTAAAGTGTTTCCATTTCCTACTTTTACATATATTGGATTGTATGTGTATTGATGATAAACATTGTAAGGATATTGTGTGTTGTCGTCTCCTAATTTTGGATTCATACCCATATATATTCCGTCTGAGTATTTTGTATATTCATCTTCTCTTTCTTCGTAAATAGGATAATAATTTTTTGCATTCATGAAATTAATTAAAGACATAAATGGTAATAAATCGTATTGTAGAATTTCTTTTACTTCTGGTTGTACCCATATTTTTGTTTCTGGATTAAAGAATTGTACATCGCTGGTTGGTGGAAGAGGTTCATTTAAACCTGAATATATTGTAACTAAATTCATTGTTTGTCTTTCGTAGAAATTAACTTGTTTTCCATAATTTAAAATTGAAGAAGCAAAGTTATACATTTCTGCAAAGTTTATGTTGAAGTCAACACCATAATCTTCTAATTCTCTTGTGTTGTCAGATTTCAATGATTTTATTTCTAAAGGATAGTTTAACAAAACTCTTGTTCCTTTTGGTGCGAATATAACTTCTGATTTTGGTTTGCCTTTAACTTCTATTTGATATTGATCACTTAATGAGTTGAAATTATCTAAACAAGGTTCAAGGTTTTGGTCGATATAGTTTTCTAATTGTTCTTGTATGCTGTAATCGCCCGTATTTGAACTTGCGCATGTTGCTCCGCTTCCTGGTTTACATAACGGAGGTCTGTTTGATTCTTCACAATACTTGTAGTTACCACATTCATATAAGTGTCTCCAATAAGCTATTTTATAGGGTGTAAATGAAACTATGTCGCTTGCATAAGGTAAATCGTTATAAGTCATTCCAGGGAATTCAATCCATCCTCCTTGATTACCTAAAAGTCTAAGTCCGTCTAAAGAAACTTTATTCAAACATTGTTTTACTACATCAAATGTTGGTCGTGTTTCTAATGAGACATCCACAACATCCACTCCTGGTTCTCCTTCTTGTAATGAACTTGAAAGTGTGAAATATAGTGTTGCTGCTAGAAGTATGATTGCTCCAATGATTACGAATAATGTTACTTGTCCTTTTTTCATTTACTCACCTTAATAATCGTTAATTGCGTCTGGATTTGTACTTGGTGTATTTGAAGTTGTTGATGCTTCTGGAACATATTCTGGATTAAAT